>JAYWCO010000177.1:0-4901 GCA_043780475.1 Burkholderiales bacterium
CTGATCGTGCATTCAGACCGGGGCACGCAATACGCCAGCGCTGAGCATCAGGCGCTGCTGGCCAAGCATGGCTTGGTGGGCAGCATGAGCCGCAAAGGCAACTGCTGGGAAAACGCCGTCATGGAGCGCTTCTTCTTGAATCTGAAGATCGAGCGAGTTTGGCAAAAGGACTATGCCAATAATGCAGAAGCTATAAACGATATCGCTGACTACATAGTGGGCTTTTACAACAACATCAGACTGCACTCAACACTGGGCAACATGTCACCCAACGCTTTCGAGCGTGAATCGACATCAAAAAAATCTATCAAACTGTCTGAAATTACTTAACCACTACAGTGTGGCCAACGGCAGTAACGCGCTGACGCATAGCAGAAGCGTCGTACCGACAAAAATTAAAAGCTTGTCGACGGGGGCGCTGCCTCCTCAAACGGGGCGCAACATTCAAGCACGTGTTTAAAGAATGAACAATTTCGGGTTGGGTCACGCTTCTCTCCCTGCTACAACTGGTTTATGAACCTTGGGTCAAACAATATCCGGTTTGACCGAAATTATTTTGCAAGACTATTTTTATGGGGTCATTTTATTTGCTGTTGACATGATGCCGAGAAGCTCGTTTGTCGCGGTATTTAATTACAGTTACTGCAATCACTGCGAGCATAGACCTCCAGGTTACCAATGCTTAAGTGTCGCGGATGATTCGACCTGGATTAACTGAATCACCCTAGTCTTCTTTGCTGCCGCGCATCGACAATACATTCGGGGGTGCTTTAAAAGTGTCGGCCCGCGAAACTTCCCAGAACACTTTAAATACGGGATGCGCCGGTATGCCTTCAAGGAGTTCCCCATGCTTGGCCCAAGTATGCAGCGCTGCCAGTGAGCGGACTTCGGTTGACGATACGCGGCGGATCACATGCTCCGGCCCGATTTCAGAAGGGTGATTCAAGCCTGCGGCTGCGAGCAGTTCTTTCAACGCTTCCAGCGTGTTCTGGTGAAATTGAAAAACGCGCTCTGATTTTTCAGGGACCACCAGCGCACGCATGCGTTTCGGGTCTTGAGTGGTCACACCTGTCGGGCAATTGCCGGTGTGGCAGGTCTGCGCTTGCAGGCAACCGAGTGCAAACATGAAACCACGCGCGGAATTGCACCAGTCAGCACCGATCGCAAGCGTGCGGGCGATATCGAAAGCCGTAATGATTTTGCCGGATGCGCCGATTTTGATACGATCCCGCAAGGCCACGCCAACCAGCGTGTTGTGCACCAGCATCAAGGCTTCACGCAGCGGTGCGCCCACATGATCGGTAAATTCCAGCGGGGCCGCACCGGTGCCGCCTTCGCCGCCATCCACGACGATAAAATCGGGCGTGATTTGGGTTTGAAGCATCGCTTTTACAATCGCAAACCATTCCCATGGATGACCAATTGCCAATTTAATCCCGACGGGTTTACCGCCTGACAGCTCGCGTAATTTCTGCACAAAGCCCAATAGTTCAAGGGGAGTCGAAAACGCAGAATGTCTGGCCGGTGACACGCAATCCACCCCCATCAATACCCCGCGCGCTTCAGCGATTTCTAGCGTGACCTTAGCACCTGGCAAGACACCGCCATGGCCTGGCTTAGCCCCTTGCGAGAGTTTTATTTCGATCATTTTGACTTGCTCGTTGCGCGCATTTTCCGTAAATTTATCCGCATCAAATTTACCCTCCGCGGTGCGACAGCCAAAATAGCCGGAGCCCAGCTCCCACACAATATCGCCTCCTGCACGACCCGCTTGAGCGCGGTGGTAGCGCGAGATGGAGCCTTCGCCGGTATCGTGATAAAACCGGCCGCGTTCAGCACCTTCATTGAGCGCCAGAATCGCATTTGCCGAGAGCGCGCCAAAGCTCATCGCAGAAATATTAAAGACGCTGGCCGAGTAAGGCACGGTGCAATCCGGCCCGCTGATGGTGATACGGAAATCATGGCTCGCGATTTCCGCAGGCGCAATGGAATGGTTGATCCATTCGTAATTGGATTCATAAACATTGAGCTGGGTACCAAAAGGACGCTTATCGCTGACATGTTTGGCGCGTTGATAAACAATCGCGCGCTGTGATCGTGAAAACGGCAGCTCCTCGTTGTCTGCTTCGATAAAATATTGACGAATTTCCGGACGAATAAATTCAAAGAAAAAACGGAAATGTGAAAGCACCGGATAGTTGCGGCGGATGGCTTGTTTGGTTTGCACATAATCGAAGAGCCCGACCAGCGTAAGCAACCCAAACACCGCTGCAGGCCACAACCAAATAGTTGATTTGGTCGAGGGCAACACAGCCAGTGCGCTGCAGGTGAGCATTAAAATAAAACAAAGTGCCCAGGCCCAGTAGCGCTCGGCAATGACTGATTCAATGGTGTTGCCGGTAATTTTCAAGCTAGCTGCCTCCCTGTTATGTGTCATTTATAGTTTTGGTGAACACACTTCACACGCACATTAAACCTAATTCGCATGAACTCAATGCTGACACGATTAGGGTCGCATTGGCAACGCCACGACCGCGGCATCGTACCGCCGTTACAGTCAACGCCAAGTCTTCGGTTGGAATTTGCATGGCGTACACAAATGCAACTTTCGCCTTTTAATATCGTGATATCCCGCAAACCTCATGAGAGCTACGCAGAATGGAAAACCGCCATGCTTCGATAAAATAATGTGGTGTGTTCAGCAAATACAAGCATTGGCGAGCCTCTTCAGACATTTTTTCTTGGAAATGTCCGTCGGCTGGATAGTTTGCGGAAATTATTCTGCCTATTTTGAAGCCCTGATATAGTTGAAATTAAACGGTGCAGAACCCATTGTTGATTTAATCTGCTAAGAATAGGATTAAAAAATCAGCGACGCAAAAATTCCCTGACCTTGATTCCAACAATAAAAAAACGCTAAATTATGAAAAAACTTCACTCTCTCCGCTCATCAGTATGCATTCTTGCCAGTGCGCTCCTGATGGGCGGTTGCGCGACTATTCCGAACGATGAGCCACTAGACGAGGGGGCCGCTGCGTTTTATGCCCCATCAAGGGCTGCCGTTGATCCCAACAACGGGGCAATAGGATTGATAGGATTAAGCGCGCCGTCAGGACAAGATTTTATGGCCTATGGACACATGCTCGCCGCACAGCCGATTGTATTCACCTGTGCCGAAGTGCCTAAACAAAGCGAAGTTTCAAGTGCGCTGACAATAAAGTGGAATGAAGAGCACATGAATTGTTGGCAGGATGATTACGAGCCCTTTGATCAAGACCCGAAGTGCGCGCCGATTGAGGAGGCCATCCAGACTCTGCGAGACAACGCCGAATTACTTCAGCGCTATCGATTAATCTTGAAATTACCGGCTGCGTCCGGATTCATACAAGCGCGTGGCGTGCCAAGTATAGCAATGACAAAACTGACCGCCGTAGCAATCAAAGTTGATCTTCGTCAGGGCCGCGTTGAAGAGGCGTATCGCTCGTGGCTAGATGAATATTCATTTTGGCGACGGATGAATTCGGTTGGACGCACCTGGGTGGAAGTGGCCATGGGCTTGGTCAGTGAGGGATATGCACTTCGCAGCGTTGAGTCTCTACTGTTTCGATCACCTCAGTTGATCGACACACACTACGATGAACTGATCTCGCTTCTGTCGCCGGAAGGTATTGGTCGATTTAATCTTCCCGGCATCATGCGCGCCGAATATGCCTTGATGATGCAAGCCTATGAGGTCGACAAAAATAGAGCCGCTATTTTTCCAAACTACATCACCAATAGGCAGTACCGCTTTGCGCAAAGCATGTTGGAGATTATCAAGAAGCCAGCGACTGCATTGAACGAGAAGGGTGCAAATCGCGGTAATTGCCTCAAGCCAAACGAATCAAACGCGACCGATTCGCAGTTTTTGGCAAGTGCTGAATTTGTTTGCCCAGACGTTGTTTGGTCGTTAGTCGAGTTTGTCAAAAGTATGCACAACAAGAATCAATGGATGGCACTATTGTCGATGAGGATCAGAATTTTCAAAGAAAAAGTGCCGGAATCGCAAATTGCCGCCTACTTGGTGGCGCATGTCGCAAACATGCGTGAATCGTTCACTGACGGACCAATGCAGTGGGATCAAAATAAGCGTGTGCTGTTCTTTGACAGTGAAAACAGAAGCGCTAATGAAGTTCGACTATAAATGCCGGTTGTAAGCAAAGCCGAATAAATTGTTGAGCCTACTATCGGCCCTATTCGGCCAACAGCAACCGCTTGCCCAGACCTCCATCATGCGATTTCATGGATTTACATCTCCTACGCGGTGTCGCTTTCCCGATTTGCATCACCACGTAAACGGTCCGCTGCTGATTGTAGCCGCCCGGACGCCGCTTGCAGAGTGCCAACCCGGCCTAAACCGAACGGGGGCATGTTGACGTAAACATTCTCGTAGCGGCCTGGCGAGATGGCATAAGTTTCATGCCAAATTCCGACTGAACCATTGGTGCCAATCGCTTTATTGAAGGCTTGCCACGCGGGTAAATGTTCGGCTTCACGAATTTTGGCGTACGCCAATAGCTGCTCCATTGAGCGCCAATACTGCACCATGATGGTGGTCCGACCAAACCATGTTTCGGCATGCAAAAAACCCAATGTTGGTTGCTGATAAAGTTCTTTGATCATGCGCGGCATGGCGGTGACAACGGGCAACCACTTATGTATTTTCAATGGTTGATTAATGCGCATGCCAATTAAAAACACTACAAAGTTACCATCAAGACTGGCGGTAAGACGCTCTGGGAGAATCATGTTGAATGGTGCTCCTGAAAAATAATTTGATGTGCAGATGCAATTTATTCTGCCTGGATTTGTATTGCCGTTTTTTATAATGGCATTTATTGCTTTAATAGGTCAGTGCAGCC
>JAYWCO010000178.1:0-6319 GCA_043780475.1 Burkholderiales bacterium
CTGGTAACGCGCATTCTTTACCTGACGCCCTGGTCGATTGCAGGCATGGTGTTTGAAACACTATTTTTTGCGATAGCAGCATGGGGTATTGCGCTACCAATGCGGCGCAGCGGTAATCCCCAGAATATTTTATTCGTGTTGCTGCTGTTGTTGGCCGCACTCATCAATTTGGCGTTTCATGCCGCCGTCATGACAGATTTCGCGTCGCTTGATTTGCGCGCCACGGCGACGGCAGGTTTGGATGTGCTGGCGTTTATTGTCACCATAATCTCGGGCCGGGTGATGCCCATGTTCACCCGCAACGGTGCGCCGGGCTCAAACCCGAAAAGCTATGCGTGGCTGGAAAAATCCGCATTGGTCGGGATTTTCTTGACCGCCGTTTTCACTATGGCGGGCCGGCTTGCGGCAATGCCGTATTTAGCTGCGCTAATGGCCTATGTCACCGCCGCGCTGTTGTTCTTTCGCTGGTGTTGGTGCGCGCCGCTGGCTTCCTGGCGTAATCCGATTCTGTGGGTGCTGCATGCCGCGTTAATTTGGTTACCGCTGGGCTATTTGCTGCGTGCGCTGGCGCTAAGCCATGAGTCAATTCCCGCCAGCCTGGGGATTCACGCCATCACCATAGGCGTCATTGGTGGCATGACCCTGGCGATGATGACGCGCACCGCGCGTGGCCATACTGGACGCCTGTTGCGTGCTTCACCTATTGAAACCGTCGCCTACCTGCTGCTGCTGGCGAGCGCTGTTGCCCGGGTGCTGGTGCCACTATTCTGGCCAGCCCTGTATGTCAGCAGTGTGCTGTGGTCGGCCATGCTGTGGGCGAGTGCATTTTCGCTTTATCTGTGGGTTTTCACACCCTGGCTGCTGTCGGCTAGAGCGGATAAGAAAGACGGGTAAAGGAAAATGAGAAGCCAAAATGAAATTTGATTTTGGCAGAATCAGCTCACTTTTGATCAAGATCAAAGTCGTTCGCTAAAAGATCGCCAATATGCGGGTATCGATGCTGCATCCCTTTATTGACCTGTTTGCCTTGGCGGCCCATGAAAATACCCACACCGATCGTAACGGCTCACGCTGGTAGGCCGCTCGTCCTTAATCAGGAATTGATCAGAAAATATGATCGGCCCGGACCTCGCTACACCTCATATCCGACCGCAGATCGATTTGTTGAAGGCTATGGACCTGATGAGCATTTGGTAACGCTGGCCAAGCGGCAGCTTACGGCCTTGACTGCGGGAGAAAAGCCATTATCGCTGTATGTTCATTTGCCCTTCTGCAACACAATTTGTTTCTACTGCGGCTGCAACAAGGTCGTGACAAAAAATCATGGGCGCAGTGCAAAATATCTGCGCTATGTTGAGCGTGAAGTTGAATTGGTCTCCCGGCATCTGACCGGTTCACGCCGAGTCGAGCAATTACATCTCGGCGGCGGCACGCCGACATTCCTGTCTGCTGACGAGCTGTGCGAGTTAATGGCGATTCTGGGTCGGCATTTTGAAATGGCGGTTGATCTGACTGAAGCCAGCAATCGGGACAGTCGGGAATTTTCAATCGAGATCGATCCGCGCACCGTGGATACGCACAAGATTGAAACCCTCGCCAGGCTGGGTTTTAACCGCATGAGTGTGGGCGTGCAGGATTTTGATGAGGAGGTGCAGCGTGCGGTCAATCGCATTCAGAGCGAAGCGGAAACCGCTGCCGCCATTGATACCGCCCGTGCCAACGGCTTTACGTCGATCAACATTGACCTCATCTATGGCCTGCCCAAACAACACGTTATTGGTTTTCATCGCACGCTGGATCGCGTGATTCAGATGCGGCCAGATCGCATCGCGCTTTACAGCTATGCGCATTTGCCGACGTTATTCAAATCGCAACGCCAGATTGTTGATGCAGATTTACCCACCGCAGAAGTGCGCTTGCAGATTTTGGCACTCGCGATCAGAAAACTGGGGGAGGCCGGGTATGTCTACATCGGCATGGATCATTTTGCGCTGCCGCATGATGAGCTGGCGGTGGCGGCAAGCCAAGCGAAATTGCATCGTAATTTTCAGGGCTATTCGACGCGCCCCGACTGTGATTTATTGGCGTTTGGGGTGTCGGCAATCAGCAATATTGGCGCAAGCTACAGCCAGAACGTCAAGTCGCTCGAACAATACTATGAGGCACTGGATCGCGTTGAGTTGCCGGTGTTACGCGGTATTGAATTGGATGGCGATGATTTACTGCGACGCGATGTTATCCAAATCTTGATGTGTGATTTTGAGTTGTCATTACCGGTGATTGAGGCGACTCACTCAATCAAGTTTCGTGACTATTTTCCAGATGAATGGAATGCGCTACAACAACTTGAGCGCGAACACCTTCTGGAGATTAGCGATGATCATATTCGCATCACGCCCAGCGGCCGATTGTTGGTGCGGATCGTGGCGATGGTGTTTGATCGTTATCTTAAGGTCGGCATGGTACGCGAGCGATACTCCAAGGTCATTTGAGTTCTGGCATGGAGCCTTCAATATTTACGGCTGAACTGGGTATGGCGATACTGGCAGCTGGTGTTACCGGACTAGCCAGCAGCCTGCATTGCCTCGGTATGTGTGGTGGTGCCATGTCGGCCATGATGCTCACGGCGGGCATGCATCGTCCCGCCGCTTCGCGAGCGGTGTTCCCGTTGGCTTCACTGAAGGCCACAATACATGCACCATCGTGGACTTTATCGTCCACCGGCTTGCCAGGTTTGTCCGCTATGCAAACACCAACGCAATCAACAAAGGGAACGTTTCAACATTTACCACTGGTGCTCGCGTTTAATAGCGGACGCATGCTCAGCTATGCCGTGGCGGGCGCGGCGGTAGGGGCATTGGGCGGTGGCATGGGTGCGTGGCTGATGCGCGATGCCATGCCGCTGCGCCTGACGCTGTTTATCATCGCTAATCTTGTCATGCTCCTGACGGGTCTCTATATTGCCGGATGGACGCGCGGGCTGGCGCCGCTGGAACGGATGGGTCAGCAGCTTTGGCGGAAAATTTCACCTCTGACCATCAGGCTGCTGCCGGTCGAGAATGCGCGGCAGGCGGCGGCGCTGGGTGCTATGTGGGGCTGGATTCCTTGCGGTCTGGTTTACGCCATGCTGGTGGTCGCGTTGGCGAGCGGTAACGCGGTCAGCGGTGCGGCGATTATGCTTGGCTTTGGGCTGGGTACCTTGCCGGCGATGACCGCCGCAGGCATGTTGAGCGCGCAACTGAAATCATGGCTGCGTGGCCGACGGCTTCGTGTGATCGCGGGCATAGCGGTGATGGTGATGGCGTTGCTGGGCTTGAACCGTGCGCCTTTATTGGCGGGCTTGGCGAATCATGCGAGCTTAACCGAGCTTTGTCACAGAGCGGTGCTCAATATCACCGGCGGCTCGCCGTGAACGCGTTGAGCTGGGCAACACCACTGCCGGTTAATGAACAAGCGGTGGTTGAGCCTATGTTTGCTGATCATGTGGATACTGCCAACGTTGCAGCGTGTTTTCACTGTGGATTGTCCGCATCGCTAAATTCCCGACTACAGGTGCAATTCAACGGCGCTTTTCATGCGGTCTGTTGTGTTGGTTGCGAAGCAGTGGCGAATACCATTATCAGTGCGGGCTTGGGTCATTACTACACCGAGCGGACGGCACCTCCCAGTGTGGCCCCGATGCTTGAAAGTGCGCGGATTAATTTGGCTACGCAGTCTGCCGCGTTTGATTTACCGGCAATCCAACCGCAATATGTTTCAGCCGCATCAGTGACAGGCGCGAACTCGCTAAAATCGGCGTCGTTTTATATCGACGGCGTGACCTGCAACGCATGTCTGTGGCTGGCAGAGGCGGCGCTAAAGCAGGTGCCGGGGGTGGCGACAGCTTCAGTTAATTACGTCACGCATCGCGCTGAAGTGACCTGGCAGCTTGAACAAAAAAACCAGGCCAGCCAAACCAGCCTCCCCAATTACCTCGCCGCAATTATCGACGCGATTGCGCGCGTGGGGCTGCGCGCTAGCCCCGTGGCATCGCCTGAACGGCAGGCATTACGCGCACGGGCCAAGCGTGAATCGCTTAAAAGACTGGGCGTAGCATTGCTCGCGATGATGCAGGTGATGATGTTTACCGTGCCGCTGTATTTTATGGCGGCTGGTGATATTTCACCGGAAGCTGAGCGCTTGATGCAGTGGGCGAGTTTGCTTCTCACGCTGCCGGTGGTGGCGTATGCAGCGCAGCCATTTTGGGTTGGCGTCTGGCGCGACGTGCACACCCGGCATATGAGCATGGATTCGACTATCGCGCTCGCTATTGCCACCACCTTCATCACCAGTATGTGGTCATTTATGGGGCCATTCGGCGCACCACAATCGGCACACCGCGCGCTCTATTTTGATTCGATCACCATGTTTGTTTTTTTATTGCTGGCGGCGCGCTATCTGGAGGCCAGCATTCGTGATCGCGCTTTAAGCCGTATCGAGCGGCTGAGCAATGCCGCACCTGCGGTGGCACAAAAGTTGAGGCAATATCCCGACCGTCGTGAAGCGATAGAAATCGCCAGCGCCGATTTGCAGCCGGGCGATATCATTTTGATTCCCACCGGGCAGATGATTGCGGCAGATTCGATCTTGCTGGAAGGCATTGGCGCGGTTGATGAATCAATTATCACCGGTGAATCGCAGCCTCGGTTGCATGCGGTGGGTGCGACCTTATTGGGTGGCACCCTGAATCTGGGTGCACCACTTATCGCCCGGGTAGAGCGCGTGGGTAGCGCCAGTATGTTGGCGGGCGTGGCGCGGCTGGCTGAACGCGCGCTCGGCGAACGGCCACAGCTAATGGCCTTGGCTGATCGCATCGCGCGGGTGGTGGCGCCCGCGCTGCTCGGCTTGGCGATTACCGCTGGCGTCATCTGGCTGTTCATCGACAGCACCCAAAGTTTTAATGTCGCGGTGGCAGTGCTGGCAGTGACCTGTCCCTGTGCGCTTGCACTCGCCGCACCTTTGGGCTATGCCAGCGCTACCTTAAGCGCGGCCAATGCGGGCCTGCTGATCTCGCGAGGCCATGTGCTGGAGACCTTGCCGCAACTCACCGATGTGGTGTTCGATAAAACCGGCACCCTGACCACGGGCAAACTTGATATAACCCGAATTGAAACCCACGATGGCCTAGATGGCGTAAATGACGTAACTAGAAATGAGGTATTGGCCCTTGCCGCCGCGCTGGAAATAGGCGCTGCCCACCCGATCGCGCAGTCGATTAAAAGTCTGGCCGACACGCATGCGATTAAAAGTGCCACGCAAATAGCGGTGGTTCCGGGCGGCGGCGTGCAGGGCGTTATTGAGGCACAAGTTTATCGGTTCGGTCATCGGCAATTTGCCTGCACTGGCGTAGATAGTGGTGAGTCTGGTGAGTCTGATTGGTCAAAAGGCGACGACGCATTCGTACTCAGTCGTAACGGCGCGTGGCTCGCGACCTTTCATGCTGACGATACCTTGAAACCAGATGCATACGCCACGGTTCAAGCACTGCAACAGGCGGGCCTGCGCGTCCATCTGGTCTCCGGTGATCGGACGGCGCGAGTCAACTTTGTGGCGGCGGCGCTGGGTATCGACAGCGTGTTCGTACGCGCCCAACAAACGCCGCTGCAAAAACTGGTATATATCGAGCGGCTGCAAGCGCGTGGCTGCCGAGTCGGCATGATTGGCGATGGTGTCAATGATGCGCCGGTACTGGGCGTGGCCGATGTTTCTATTGCGATGGCGGCGGGTGCTGATTTGCCGCGCCTGACGGCTGATGCGGTGCTGCTGTCGCCGCATCTGGCTACCATTGCTGGAACGCTTAATTTAGCCAGACGTGCACGCCGCATCATCAAACAAAATTTTGCATGGGCGATTGCGTATAACGCGATTGGTATTCCGTTGGCCGTGGCCAATGTGATCAACCCGGCCTGGGCAGCCATCGGTATGGGCGTAAGTGGATTAGTGGTGGTGCTTAATTCCATGCGGCTGCTGCGGGCGTGCTAAAAATGGAATCGCTATGGCTGCTGATCCCGTTAAGTGTGCTGCTGGCGTTCATCATCGGTGCGCTGTTCTGGTGGGCCGCCGGTGCGGGCCAGTTTGATGATCTCACCGGGCCGGGCGAGCGCATCTTGCAGGACGATGACCGCCCGCCTGATGCAACGCCGGATGTGATTGATGCGGATAAAGATAAATAAAAAAATGAACCTCATCTGCTGCGCATTTGATCGAAATCAAACTGCATTTTTATCAGGATGCAATGATCGTTTAACAGATGCTGCGTGATCACATCGTTTGCCATCCA
>JAYWCO010000179.1:0-3977 GCA_043780475.1 Burkholderiales bacterium
AGCTGATGCCGTTTAAGCGCGGCATGCGAATATCACAAACAACCCAATCAAAAACCTGCTCGCGACAACACTGCAGCGCCGCCATCCCATCGCGCGCAATCGTCACCTTGTAGCCTAGCCTGGTTAGGCATAGTTCAATATGCTCCACTACCGCCTCATCATCTTCAACCAGCAGCGCTTGCATGAATGATGTTGTCCTTGAGGATTTGACTAGCCGCTAATTTTTATGGCGCACACAATCGACGTAATACATCAGCTTGCCGTCTTTTTTGTCCTCTACCAAACCATGAATGTCGGCCTCAAAACCGGGGAAGCTGGCATTGAATTCGCGGGCGAATTTCAAATATTGCACAATGGTTTTATTGAATCGCTCGCCGGGAATCAGCAGCGGGATGCCGGGTGGATAAGGGGTCAGCAGCACGCTCGTGATGCGGCCCTCCAGATGATCAATATCCACGCGATCAATATCATGATGCGCCATGCGCGCAAACGCATCAGCCGGCGTCATCGCCGGCTCCATGATGGAGGTGTACATCTCGGTAATGAGGCGGGCAATATCGTTGGCTTTATACATATCATGAATCTGCTGGCATAGATCGCGCAGGCCCATACGCTCATAGCGTGGCTGCGCCGCCACAAACTTCGGCAGAATTTTCCACATCGGCTGATTGCGATCGTAATCGTCTTTGAACTGTTGCAGCGCAGTCAGCAGCGTATTCCAGCGGCCTTTGGTGATGCCAATTGTAAACATGATGAAGAATGAATAGAGCCCGGTCTTCTCCACAATCACGCCGTGCTCGGCTAAAAATTTTGTCAGAATGGAAGCCGGAATACCCGTATCGGCAAACATCCCAGAGACATCCAGCCCAGGCGTGACGATGGTAGATTTGATCGGATCAAGCATATTAAAGCCGGGGGCCAGATTACCGAAGCCGTGCCACTCTTCATTGGCCTTCAGCATCCAGTCGCCTTGCAAACCAACGCCCTCGTCCGACAATGTTTCCGGGCCCCAGACTTTAAACCACCAATCCTTGCCAAATTCATCATCCACCTTACGCATGGCGCGGCGGAAATCGAGCGCCTCGGCAATGGATTCCTCGACCAGTGCAGTGCCACCCGGCGGCTCCATCATTGCTGCCGAAACATCACAGCTCGCAATAATGGCGTACTGTGGTGAAGTCGAGGTGTGCATCAAATAGGCTTCATTAAACGCAGGCCGATCAAGTTGGCGCGTATCAGAATCCTGCACAATAATTTGCGATGCCTGCGAAAGACCCGCCAATAATTTATGAGTGGAATGCGTGGCATAAATAATTGCTTCTTTCGAGCGCGGGCGATCTTTACCGATGGCGTGCATGTTTTTATAAAAATCATGGAAGGTCGCATGTGGCAACCATGCTTCATCAAAATGCAATGTTTCAACCTGGCCCGCGAGCGTTTCTTTCAGCGTCTCCACGTTGTAAAGCACGCCATCGTAAGTGGATTGTGTGATGGTCAAGATACGCGGCTTGGCTTTTTTATCTTTAATAAACGGATTGGCGTCGATTTTTTTGCGGATGCTTTCGGGCGAAAATTCTTCGAGCGGAATCGGGCCGATAATGCCCAGATGGTTACGGGTCGGCATCAGAAAAATGGGATTCGCGCCGGTCATGATGATCGCGTGCAGAATCGATTTATGGCAGTTACGGTCGACAATTACAATATCGCCGGGCGCGACGTTGGCATGCCACACCATTTTGTTCGAGGTAGAAGTACCGTTGGTCACAAAGAAGCAGTGATCCGCATTAAATATCCGTGCCGCGTTGCGCTCTGACGCCCCCACCGGACCATCATGATCCAGCAACTGGCCCAGCTCTTCCACCGCATTGCATACATCCGCTCGCAACATGTTCTCACCAAAAAATTGATGGAACATTTGCCCGATCGGCGATTTCAAAAACGCCACGCCGCCGGAGTGGCCAGGGCAATGCCACGAGTACGAACCATCCTGCGCATAGTTGACCAGCGCGCGAAAAAACGGTGGCGCCAATGAATCAAGATACGATTTTGCTTCGCGAATAATATGCCGCGCCACAAACTCCGGCGTGTCTTCAAACATATGAATAAAGCCGTGCAGCTCGCGCAAAATATCATTCGGCAAATGGCGCGAAGTACGCGTTTCACCATATAAATAAATCGGGATTTCTGAATTTTTGAAGCGAATTTCTTCAATAAATTTACGCAGATTCAGCACCGCAGGATCAAGCTCAGGGCCCGGCGTGAATTCTTCATCATCAATCGATAAGATAAATGCCGAAGCGCGCGATTGTTGCTGCGCAAATTGCGAAAGATCGCCATAGCTGGTTACCCCCAGCACCTCCATGCCCTCACTCTGAATCGCATCCGCCAACGCGCGAATACCCAGACCGGAGGTGTTTTCAGATCGAAAATCTTCGTCAATAATGACAATCGGAAAGCGAAATTTCATGAAAATCCTTGAGGGCAGGTTTTACAACGTCACGGACGCGTTTAAAATTTTTTGGCTGGTGGTGAAATAAATACGCAAACGTAGCCGCAGAATAATGAATCACTAGAGATGAATATAGAGGCGCAGATTATACGGCAGTCTCTGATTTGGAATAATGAAACATGCCATCGCTATTAGCGCAGCCAGCACAAACTTCCACCGCAAAATTGACCCGGTCCGCGTAGCGTGCGAAGATGCGTGTATTGGGCGGTTAGCTCAGCGGTAGAGCACTGCCTTCACACGGCAGGGGTCACTGGTTCGATCCCAGTACCGCCCACCAGGGAGTCCGTGAAATCACGCATTGCCGAATATCCCGAATTTATTTGTTGCGGCCATTCCGCTTAAGCCCGCGAACCCTTCGGCGTCTCCAATGCACCCTTTGGCAAGGTTTTAAATAACGGCACCAGCTGTTGCAAAAAAACGGTCAGCGCGGAGGTACGCCGCCACACAATGGCGATGCGTCGGCTTGGCGCCGGCGCGGCGAACGGGATCAGCACCACATTCGGTGTGGGCGGCACCGGCGGCTGCACCGTGAGTGCGGGGAGCAAGGTCATACCGACATTGGCCGAGACCATATGGCGCAGGGTTTCGAGGCTGGTGGCTCTAAATCCGGCACGTTCACCCACACCGGCCATTTGGCACACTTCCAGCGCCTGATCGCGCAAACAATGGCCATCATCCAGCAGCAGCAGCCGCTCATGGGCCAGATCGGTCAATTTAATTTTTTTAAGCTTAGCCAGCGCATTACCCTTCGGCACGGCGAGCACAAAAGGCTCTTCAAATAAAAATTCAGCATGCAGGGTGTCGTCATGAATCGGCAAAGCGATGATGCCGGCATCAAGATCGCCATCATGTAATTTTTTGAGCACGCTTTCGGTTTTTTCCTCAAACAACATGAGCTCCAGTTTAGGAAATTTTTTTACGATATTGGGCACCACATGCGGCAGCAGATAGGGACCGAGTGTGGGGAAAATGCCGATCTTGACGGTGCCAGATTCCGGGTCTTTGGCGCGGCGAGCGATGTTCTTGATTTGATCGGCCTCATGCAAAATGGCACGGGCACGCGCCACCACCGCCACGCCAAGATCCGTCAGCATCACATTGCGCGGATTGCGCTCAATCAAGGGTGCGGCCAGCTCATCTTCAAATTTTTTGATTTGCGTTGAAAGAGTGGGCTGCGATACAAAACACGCTTCGGCGGCACGGCCAAAATGCTTGAGGTCGGCCAGTGCGACCAAGTAGCGAAGATCACGCAGATTCATTTTTATCTTAATAGAGATTGACTATCATGATTATGATCGCAATCAGATTATACAATCGTAAATCTTTCATAAAAATCTGGATTTCAGGGTGCTAAATTCTTCACCGCATTCGGCACCATATTGATGACCAAATCCACCGCCGTATTTTTTACTATGCCGATAGCGTAATAGGCTCTACACTTCAATATGCAAAAATTTGGCTTTCGCAT
>JAYWCO010000180.1:0-6693 GCA_043780475.1 Burkholderiales bacterium
CTCAATCCAGCTTTTTTGGCATCACTGATAAAACGGTTAACTGGTGCCAGCATGCCGCCCGGAAAAATATATTCACGGATAAAATCGCTGGTCGCACGATAGCGCGGGAACGCCTGCTCATCAATCGTAATCGCCTGAATCACGGCGCGCCCGTCGGGTTTCAAACGCTCATGCACGCTCTTGAAATAGGTAGGCCAATAGCGTTCGCCCACCGCTTCAAACATTTCAATCGAGACAATATAGTCGTAGCGCTGGGTCACATCGCGATAATCAATGTACTCAAAGGTGGCAAGCTCCGCCAAGCCGGCTTTAACAAGGCGTTCGCTGGCAAATGCAAGCTGTGCTTTGGATAGCGTAATACCGTGAATTTTTACGCCGCGCGTGCGCGCGGCATGCTCGGCAAAGCCGCCCCAGCCACAGCCTATTTCAAGAATGCTCTCGCCCGCTTTCGGGTTTAGCACCTGCAAAATACGTTCATACTTGGCCGTCTGTGCATCCGCTGTGGACAGCGCATAATCGCCGTTGAATACGGCGCTGGAATAAGTCATCGTGTGATCGAGCCACAACTTGTAAAAATCGTTCGATAAATCGTAGTGCGCCTGAATATTTTTCTTCGAATTGGCTTTGGTATTCGAGCGCAGCATATGTTTGATACGAAAAAAGAACGCGACCAGTGGTTTGCCGTAAAACACCTGCTCCAATGCGCGTTGGTTGGCGGCGCAAAGCTCCAGAAAAGTCGTCAGGTTCGAGGTCAGCAAGCGATGATCGCGATAGCATTCAGCCAGACCAATCTCGGCAGACTTCAGTGCTTCACCCGCCACTCCCCAATCGGTAAATCGCAAATCAGCATGCGGCCCGTCATGCGCGCCCCGAAATTGTGTGGTGACACCTTCGGGTGAGGTGAAGGTGAGTACGCCGGTATCGAGGCGCCGCATCACGGCATAAAAAGTTTTCGCGGCGGTAGAGAGCGATGCTTCATGTGACAAAGCAGGATAATTTTGGGTATTCATAGCGCCTTGGCGGTTGGGTTCGAACAAGCAGATACGGTTTAAATCAACGAGTGGTTTCAATCACCGGGGGTTTGGGTTTGGAAATAAATTTCACGCGCTTAACCCACAGCTTTAAAGCCTGCCAGTGAATTCGCGCGACAACGCCAAAGGTCATCAGCGGGTGGGTGATGAATGCGGACAATGCGCTGGCGGCGGTTAATGCTTGCGGCTTGCCATGCACGGTGGTGGCGATCAGCTTGCCTGGTTCGCCACCACCTTCATATGCACCTTCATATGCGTCTTCGTCCACGTCAGCAGCATCGTAATAATCAATTTGCGCAAACGCTCTTTCACCGGTTTGTTCGAAGCGAAAACGGTAATGTCCTTTCACCTCACAAAAGGGCGAAACATAAAATACCTTTTTGGCGGTCAGCCAATCGCCGGGCTCAATTGGGCGCTCATCGCTATGCGCCACCAGATAATTATGCCGCTCGCCAAAGGTATTATTGACCTCACAAATCGCGGCGCGCAGCAAGCCCGCCTGATCAAAGCAATACCAGATGCTGATGGGGTTAAATACATAGCCCAGCACCCGTGGAAATGCCTGTAAGACGATGGTTCCATCAGCTTGGGTAATGCCTGCGCGAGCGAGTAGTGCCCGCGCCCAGGCATCGAGGTTTGAGCCGTCACGCGGGCCATAATCACGGGTCATCACCGATAGCAAATTGAAGCGATCACGCGACAGCCAGCGGTTACCGATTTCATTGAAGCGTGAAACCGTGATGCGCAAGAAAAATACGCTATACGAAAACGGATGTACCACCGGGCGCAGGCGCTTATGCATCACCCGCCCAACGCACAGCTCCGCGCTATGTTGTGGAATCCAGGCCATCACGCATGCACACTTTTAGGTTCATCCACGCCGGGATACTCAAGCGTCAGATCATTGGCCGCAGGCACCTTGGTTTGCCACGGTACCGTCGCGCCCAGCGCCTGGGCGACGGCCATGCCCGACATCAAACCATCTTCATGAAAGCCGTAGCGCGTCCATGCGCCTGCGTACCAGGTATTTCGCTCACCTTGCAGCGTGCGCAGCCCCCGCTTGGCGACAACGCTCTCCGCCAAAAAAACCGGATGATCATAGCGAATCGTTTTGATGATGGTTTTCGGGTCAGGCATTTGCAGCGGGTTCAGCGTGACGATAACCGGGGTTTTAAACGGCAGCGGTTGCAGGCGATTGATCAGATAAGAAAGCGCTACACCACCCGATGCTGCTTTATTGGTGCCATCTGAAAATGGTGCGAGATAATTCCACGCCGCCCAGGCGCGTTTGCGGTCCGGTAGCAAGCGTTGATCGGTATGCAAAATGGCGGTATTGGGATGGTAAGGAATAGCATTCAACACCCGCGACTCGGTCTCGGATGCATCGTCCAGCAATTGCAAGATCTGATCGGTATGGCAGGCAAAGACCACATGATCAAATACCTCGGGTTTATTTTTTGATTGAACCGAGACGGATTCGACACCGGATTTTTGGGTTCGCGTCACCCGCGTTACGCCCGCATGGAGTCGAATGTCGGCAATACCAGTACGCATCTTTTCAATATAGGTGCGTGCGCCACCTTTCACCGTGCGCCACTGTGGCCGATGGCTGACCGACAGCAGGCCGTGGTTATGACAAAAAGTGAGAAAAGTGGCCAATGGAAAATCATTGATTGTTTGCGTCGGCGTTGACCAAATGCACGCCGCCATCGGCGCTAAATACCAGTCGCGAAATGACTGGCTATAGTGATTCGCATCGAGGTATTCCCCGAGGCTGCCGGACATCGTCGTTTTTTGCGAGGCCAGCACCGTCGCCGTGCGGTTGAACCGGATAATATCTTTCAGCATCGCCCAGAATTTAGGCTTGAATAAATTGGTCGGCTGCGAAAATACGGTGGCTAAATTGCACCCCGACCATTCAAGGCGACTGATGCCCGAGTTATCCGTTAGCTTCACGCTGAACGACATATCCGACAGTGCATCTTCCACCCCCAGATACTTGAAGAGGGCGATCAAATTAGGATACGTCCAGTCGTTAAACACGAGAAAGCCAGTATCGACCGGATAAGTCAGTCCATCCAGCGTGACGTCCACCGTGTTGGTGTGGCCCCCCAGATAATCATGTTGCTCAAATAGCGTGACGTGGTGAGCCCCGTTGGCATGCTGACTTAGCAGCCATGCAGCCGAAATGCCGGCAATGCCTGAACCAATAACCGCAATTTTCATCTACATGTCTTGTTCAGGTGTTTTCAGGGTGGGTTGGTCGCATCCAGTGTGTTGCCGGCTGCGTAACTAACAAAAGCATTAATGACAAAAACGCATATGATCTTGGCCCGGTAAACTAGCCCATAAGTTAATTACAAGTAGCCTACCGAATATATTCAAAGATAGCTGCATCAGACGAGTAACAACCAAGCGACTTAATTGTGCGTTAATCTTAGCCAAACCATTGTTTTTTCCGAGTGCACACTGATTTTACCGGAAGCTGTTATTACGCACGACCCGCGGGAATAGATGCAGCGATTGATGTCACAATCGATGCCACAGTAAGCGCTAACGTAACTTACATGAGCAAATTGCATGACTATTCCCCAACATTTTCGTCATTCCCGTTTCATATTAGATGGATATTAAAACTATGCAAGCCACCCCCATTCAACCCATGCTGTACCCCGAGTTATTCCGTGATCTTGAAAAATCGCGCTGGAATATGGAACGTGATATTCCCTGGGACACATTCGATCCTGCGCAATTGACCGACGAGCAGGCCATTACCATCAAGATGAACGCGATCACCGAATGGTCAGCGCTGCCCGCGACTGAAATGTTCTTGCGCGATAACCAGGATGACAGCGATTTTTCCGCTTTCATGTCGATCTGGTTTTACGAAGAACAAAAGCATTCGCTGGTGTTGATGGAATATTTAAAACGCTTCCGTCCTGATCTGGTGCCGAAAGAAGAAGAGCTGCACGCGGTGCGTTTTACCTTCGACCCCGCCCCGGCGCTTGAGACGCTGATGCTACATTTTTGCGGCGAGATCCGGTTGACGCAATGGTATCGTCGCGCGTCTGAATGGCATACCGAGCCGGTCATCAAGAAAATTTACGACACGATCTCCAAAGACGAAGCGCGCCACGCAGGTGCCTACTTCCGCTACATGAAGCGCGCCATCGGCAAGGTGGGTACGGAAGCGCAAATTGCCTTCGCAAAAATTGGCGTGCTGATGGCCAGCTCAGGTAAAAGCGGCAAGCCGCTGCACCCGACCAATTTGCATGTTAATCAAAGCCTGTTTCCCAACGACACCGTGCAATCAAGATTGCCTGATCCCGAATGGCTGGAACGCTGGCTTGATACGCAGATTAACTTTGACAAAGTCTGGGAAAGCCGCGTGGTGGGCGGGATTTTGAAACAGATGTCGAATCTGTTTGATCGCTCGTTTGAAACCTCGACCGATCTTAATCGCTTCCGCAAGGAATTGATTGCACGCTTGGCTGCAACTGCCGCCGCCGCGACTGCAGCGTCGCCTGCATTGGTTCTCCCCCGCGCTGCGTAAATTGATTTAAAAAACAGAATTTAAATCCCGCTCCCAGAGGGGCGTTCAGGGCAGTTTTGCTCTGAACGCCCCTCTGGGAGCGGGGTTTACTTATTGATATGGCTGCATCCCAAAATCTAGCGCTGCATCTGCATCCCCATCTCCGTCCCCATCGCGTAAACTTTCACCATGCGTCCTTCCTTCGAACATAAATTTTGCGAGCCGATAGCACTTACGGCGCGTGCGCAATCACTGCCGCAAAAGCTCGTCTTCACCAACGGCGTATTTGATGTACTGCATCGCGGCCATGTCACTTATTTAGCTGAGGCCAGCAGCTTGGGCGCGTCGCTTATCGTAGCGCTGAATTCAGACGCTTCCGTCAAACGCCTCGGCAAAGGCGATGACCGCCCCATCAATACTCTGGAAGATCGCATGGCCGTGATTGCTGCGCTGGAGTGCGTGAGTTTGGTCACATGGTTTGAAGAAGATACGCCGCTACAACGCATCCTCGAGGCGCGGCCAGAGGTGTTGGTGAAAGGCGGCGATTGGGCGCTTGATAAAATTATTGGCGGCGCAGAAGTGCGATCCTGGGGCGGCAGTGTGCACGCGATCAACTTTCAGTTTGAACGCTCCACCACCGCCACGCTCGCCAAAATTCGCGCGCTGCAAACCTAGACCATGTCGAGTTTTATGGCGGCGACGTTCATTGAAAATTTGCGTGCCATCGTCGGCGATTTGGGCATCATTACCGACCATGCCGATATGGCGTCGTACCTGACCGACTGGCGCGGTAATTACACCGGCCAGGCACTCGCCATCGTGCGGCCCGCCAGTACCGAGGAAGTCGCCGCTGTCGTCAAAATTTGCGCCGCTACCCAAACCCCGATCGTGCCTCAAGGCGGCAACACTGGCCTGGTTGGCGGTGGTATCCCCGACTGCAGCGGACGCGCCATCATCTTGTCGCTGCGCCGCATGAACCGCATTCGCGAAGTCGATCTGGCCAATAGCGCCATGACCGTCGATGCGGGTTGCATCCTGCAAACCGTACAAGACACGGCGCGCGAACATCATCAATTTTTCCCGCTTTCGCTGGCGGCAGAAGGCAGTTGCACTATCGGCGGTAACCTCTCCACCAATGCCGGCGGCACGGCCGTGCTGCGCTACGGCAACGCGCGTGACCAGGTATTGGGTATCGAAGCCGTCACCGCCCACGGCGCCATCTGGCACGGCCTGAAAGCGCTGCGCAAAGACAACACCGGCTACGATTTGAAGCACTTGTTGATGGGTGCTGAAGGCACCCTCGGCATCATCACCGGCGCGGTGCTAAAGCTCTATCCCCCGCCGCAACGCAACTGCACCGCGATGGTGGCTATCATGCAAGCGGGCGATGCGGTCACGTTACTTAAAATGATTCGCGATGCGCTCGGTGATCGATTAACGGGTTTCGAGTTAATGTCGCGGATTTGTATCGACAGCGTCATCAAATATTTCCCGTCCACCGTCGAGCCTTTTGCCGCACCCCATGCGTGGCAAGTGCTGATCGAGCTGGCCGACACCATGCCCGACTCGCCACTTGAGGACGCGCTGTCCGCCGCACTGACCCCCGCGTTGGAAAGCGGCTGGGTACTCGACGCCATCATCGCCACCAGCGAGACGCAAGCAGCCGCGATGTGGGGCATCCGCGAACAAATCCCCGAGGCCGAAAAGCGCGAAGGCAAAAGCGTCAAGCACGATATTTCATTGCCGATTTCACGTATCGGTGAATTCATTAACCTAGCCGGGGCACGGCTTAACCACGCATTTCCTACTGCACGCGTGGTTTGCTTCGGCCACATCGGCGACGGTAATTTGCATTACAACTTAAGCTTTCCCGCCCCCGCCCCAAGCGCCGAACAAACCCAAGCGGCTAATAAAATCGTCTACGCATTACTCGATGAAATGCAAGGTTCCATCAGCGCCGAACACGGCCTCGGCCAGATGAAACGCGATGAAATTACCCGACATAAAAGCACCGTTGAACTCGATATGATGCGCGCCATCAAAAAAGCGCTCGACCCGCTGAATATTATGAATCCGGGGAAGGTTATTTGAATCCAGGGCATGGGTAGAATTGTTGGCGAAATCCCTGTC
>JAYWCO010000181.1:0-3753 GCA_043780475.1 Burkholderiales bacterium
CAGAAACACGCGCCTCATTGAAACCGGGCGGATCCAGCAAAATAGGATATTCACGCAGTAAACGGCCAGCTGGCCAATTCATTTCAACCAGCACATCGAGGAATGGCTCGTTGACGGGGGCGTTGCTGGTGATTTTCAAAATGGGTTTGCCATCGGCGCGCCGCTCGGCTGAAAACCGCAGCGTACGCAGCAACGGCGAATACTCAACTTTGGCGTCGGTATACGACTCGGGGCTCGCGACCCGGGCGACGAGGGCTTCGAATTCGCCCGGCTGCAGCGAAACCAATTCAATTTCAGCCGATAGTGGCTGGCCCAGTGCGGAGTTGACAGAAAGTTTACCCAGACCTGCAGCGTGCGATGTTGGTGACAACAATACCAACGCTGACGCAGATGCAGTCAGTAAAATTCCCCCCAACGCCATCGATAATTTTGTTTTCGGCGGACGGTTCATGCGTAAACCCCAACCCTTCATTTTTAGGACAAATTAAAATAACATCAATGGGTTATTGTTTCAACTTTATTTGCTTTCTAGCATTAGAAGCGAAAGTGGAACATTTTTCAACCCGCATCTACGGGATTTTGTGAAGAATGTCACAAAAATTGCTGTATGTGAACTGGATTGTACTGGCTACAGCCCTATTTCCTGCGCTTTTCGGGACCATTTTTGAATTATTTTTCCAATAAAATCCGCAACATACGCCGCAACGGCTCAGCTGCACCCCATAGTAACTGGTCACCTACCGTAAACGCGCTTAAATATTCAGGCCCCATTGCCAGCTTGCGTAAACGGCCTACCGGAATGTGCATATTGCCGGTTACGGCGGTGGGCGTGAGTTCGCGAATAGAGTGTTCACGGTCATTGGGGATGACGCGAGCCCAGGGATTATCGTTGGCGAGGATCGCTTCAATATCCGCCAGCGGTATATCTGCTTTGAGCTTGATGGTCAGCGCCTGGCTGTGGCATCGCATCGCGCCGACCCGGACGCACAGACTGTCAATCGGCGTAGCTACGCCACCAAACTGAGGCCCACGGCCCAAAATTTTATTGGCCTCGGCCATCCCTTTCCATTCCTCAAGCGACATGCCGGTGCCCCTATCTTGATCAATCCAGGGGATCAGATTACCCGCTAGCGGCACCCCAAAGTTATGGGTTTCATCCGCCGTTAGCGCATGCTGTTTGGCTAAAATTTTGCGATCTATTTCCAAAATGGCGGACGCGGGATCATCCAGCAGGGATTTCACTTCTGCATGCAGCGTCCCAAACTGCGTCAGTAACTCGCGCATATGCTGCGCCCCACCGCCGGACGCGGCCTGATAAGTCATGCAGGTCATCCATTCAATCAAATCAGCTTTGAATAAACCGCCCAAGCCGATCAACATGCAACTTACCGTGCAGTTGCCACCGATGTAATTTTTAATGCCTGTCGACAACGCCTTCTGGATCACCGGCATGTTAATCGGATCAAGCACAATCACGGCATCGTCCTGCATGCGCAAGGTTTTGGCGGCATCAATCCAGTAGCCCTGCCAGCCGGCCGCGCGCAACTGCGGATAAATATCGGCCGTGTATTCGCCGCCCTGACAGGTCATCACCACATCCATCAGCTTTAACGCCGCCGTATCTTTAGCATTTTTTAAGGGCTGGCCTTGCGCCTCGTTCGGCGCCGTGCCACCGATATTGGAGGTGGTAAAGAATACCGGCTCAATCAGCGCGAAATCATGTTCTGCGCGCATCCTGTCCATGAGCACCGACCCCACCATACCGCGCCAACCGACTAGGCCTACTTTCAACATCAGGTTCACTCCAACTTATCTCTGACAGCACATAAATTATAAAACTCTATGACTGGCGGGCATTTAGAGGTAAAAATGCTTCAAGATGCCCGTCAATAATAGGATTTACATATTGGCTACGACAGCATCCCCCATTTGTCTGGTGGTGGCTACGGCCTCACCGGGCTGCGCAATATCGCCCGTACGCAGGCCTTGGGCAAGGGCTTTTCTCACCGCATTTTCGATCCGCATCGCTGGCTCCGCCAACTTAAATGTGTAGCGCAACATCATCGCGACCGACAAAATCTGCGCAAGCGGATTGGCAATACCTTTTCCGGCGATATCCGGTGCAGAGCCATGAATCGGCTCATATAGTCCTTTGCCGCTGGCATCGAGCGAGGCCGAAGGCAGCATGCCAATAGAGCCGGTCAGCATCGACGCTTCATCCGATAAAATATCACCGAACATATTGCCCGCTACCATCACATCAAATTGCTTGGGATTGCGGATCAGTTGCATGGCGGCGTTATCGACCAGCATATGGGTCAATACTACATCCGGATATTCCGGCGCAATCTCGATCGCGAGATCACGCCAAAGCTGCATGGCTTCGAGCACATTCATTTTATCAACAGAGCATAATTTTTTGCTGCGCTGCCGTGCGGTACGAAAACCAACATGCAAAATTCGCCGAATTTGCGCCTCGGTGTAGTGCATGGTGTTGATGCCGACCCGTTCACCTTTCGCGCCCGAAATACTGCGTGGTTCGCCAAAATAAATATCGCCCGTGAGCTCACGAATAATCATGATGTCGAGCCCTACCACCACGTCAGGCTTCAAGGTGGACGCATCAGCCAGCGCCGGAAAAACAATCGCCGGACGCAGATTCGCAAAAAAATCACATTCTTTGCGCAAACCCAATATCGCTTTTTCAGGGCGATGTTCACGCGGCAGGGTGTCGTATTGCGGCCCGCCAACCGAACCAAATAAAACCGCGTCTGCTGATTTTGCCAGTGCTAGGGTTGCCGCTGGCAAGGGATGGCCGTGCGCATCAAATGCCGCGCCGCCCACCAGAGCCGACTCGGTTTCGAGTTTCAATCCATCCTGGCGCAACACCTCAAGCACTTTCAATGCTTCCGCCATAATTTCAGGGCCAATGCCATCACCTGCCATCACTGCAATTTTCATTTTGCTTTTTCTGATCAAAAAATAATGCTACGAAAAAATCCACGGTTCTTTGATTTGGCGCGCGGCTTCATAGGCGCGAATTTTATCGGCCTGCAATAGCGACAAGCCGATTTCATCCCAGCCATTCAGCAGACTTTGTTTGCGATGCTCTTCCACCTCGAAGCGATACGATTCAGCACCCGGTACTGCCACTACCTGGCGCGCCAGATCAATATGCAGCTGCATGCCGGGTGTAGCGAATACCGCATTAAACAAATGATCGATCTCAGGCTCGGTCAGAACAATCGGCAGGAGACCATTCTTGAAACAGTTATTGAAAAAAATATCTGCGAACGAGGGCGCCACAATTGCCTTGAAGCCAAACTGTTGCAGCGCCCACGGCGCATGTTCGCGCGATGATCCGCAACCAAAATTTTTCCGCGCCAGCAAGATAGTAGCGCCGCGATAGCGCGCCTGATTCAGCACGAAATTCGGATTTAGCGGCCGCTGGGTGTTATCGATCCCCGGCTCACCATGATCCATATAACGCCATTCATCAAACAGATTTGGCCCGAAGCCCGAACGCTTGATCGATTTCAAAAACTGTTTCGGGATGATCGCATCGGTATCAACATTGGCCCGGTCCAGCGGCGCAACTAGCCCGGTATGAGTGCGAAATACTTCCATTATTTGGCCATCAGCTCTTGGCTTTGTCCGCTGTTTTTTCGATTACTTCGCCACCTTTTTTGATGTCCTTGCCCACCCCCTCAATAGTATTGCAAGCGCTGACCGCAACCATGAAAAATGCTCCGG
>JAYWCO010000182.1:0-1842 GCA_043780475.1 Burkholderiales bacterium
AGCGAGCACGCCCAAGCGGCGCGCGTGGCGGCGCACATTGGCGCAAAACATCATGCGCTGATGGTCTCGCCCGGCGATGTGCTGGCAGCTTTCGATAGCTGGGTCGATGTATTTGACGAGCCATTCGGCGATCAGGCTGCGTTACCCACGATGCTGCTATCCAAACTCACTCGTCAGCACGTCACGGTGGCGCTGACCGGCGAGGGCGCAGATGAGCTTTTCTCGGGCTATAGTAATTACCGAAAGCGCGTAAGCGAGGAGCGGTTCACGAGTGTGTTGGGTGCTATGCCGCTTGCTAGGCTGGTAGCGCATTTACCTTCGGCAATCGCCAAAGATCGGGTGATGAAAGCCATTGGCCAGCCCCTCGAGAAACGTTACACCACCATCCCGAATATTTTTGACCAATCCAGCCATCGCGCGTTGTTTTCAGACGCTTTATTGGCCGCGCAAAAAACCCATATTGCCGACTATGCCGCAGCCCAATTCCGACAGTGCGATGCAGAAGATTATCTTGAAAAAATAATGTATGTCGATATGCGTTTGTGGTTGCCCGATGATTTACTGACCAAGGTGGATCGCGCCACCATGGCGTATTCACTGGAGGCGCGGGTGCCGTATCTGGATCACAAGTTTGTTGAATTTGTGGCACAACTTTCGCCCACGTTAAAGCAAAATGGCAAAATCACGAAACATTTATTGAAGAAATTGGCGGAAAAGTATTTGCCGCATGAAATCGTCCATCGCGGCAAGCAGGGCTTTGTGATGCCGCTATCGCCGTGGCTTGAGGGTGGACTAAAGAAGCATGTTGAGAACGCACTCGGCCCGGATGGGCTTGATAAGCGCGGGCTGTTTCGCGACGGCGCGCTGACAACGTTATTGGCTGAACATCGTGCAGGACGCAGCAATCACGCGGGAAGATTATGGGCGCTGACGGTTTTGGAGCTTTGGTTTCAACATCATGAGCCCAATTTTTCGTTATGAAAAAAAAGCTTTCAATACTTCACACTGAAAACTCCACCGGCTGGGGTGGGCAGGAAATTCGCATTTTGACGGAGGCCCGCGGCATGCTGGATCGCGGCCATCAAGTAATGTTGCTGACCCCCGCGAGCGCGGAAATTTTGCCCGCCGCGAAAAAGATGGGCATACCGGTGACGTCAATTGGTATGGAAAAAAAACGTATCGGCTCGTTATTAAATTTACGCGGCTGGTTATCGGCGCATGGTGGCGAATACGACGTCATCAATAGCCACAGCTCGACGGATAGCTGGCTATCGGCGGTCGCCTGCGCCACGCTGAGCAAAATGCCGCCGATGGTGCGCACGCGCCATGTTTCGACCCCGGTCAACAATCATTTTTCTACGCGCTGGCTTTACACCCAAGCCACCGCCCATATCGTGACCACGGGTGAAGCGTTACGCCAGCAATTGCACCGCGACAATGGTTATCGGCTCGACAGCATGACCTCGGTGAGAACCGGAATTGAGTTGAACCATTACGCACCACATGATCGCGCCAAGATGCGCTTGAAACTCGGCCTTGAAGACCGCCCTACCCTGGGCGTGCTGGCAACATTGCGCGACTGGAAGGGTCATCGCGATCTGCTGGATGCGTTCGCGATTCTGCGTGCGAATTTCCCCGATTGGCGACTCCTCATTATTGGTGACGGCCCGGAACGTGAGCGCCTTAATACGCGCATTGCCGAACTTAATTTGCAGAATGTGGTTCGAATGGTGGGTAATCAAGAGAATGTACCGGAATGGTTATCCGCGCTCGATTTACTCACGCTGCCGTCGTATGGCGCCGAGGGCGTACCGCAGGGAATAATGCAGGGCATGGCATGCG
>JAYWCO010000183.1:0-4072 GCA_043780475.1 Burkholderiales bacterium
CGCCTGCCGGAATATGTTGGGGCAGCCATTCGATCAGCTTGTCCATCGCTTCGATTTTTTTGGTTTCAGAAGCGCGATATTGCTTGGTCCAGCGGCTGATCTGGCGCTCAAAATAATTGCCCGGCTTGCCGTATTGGCCAAGGCCCACTGCTGCGTAGTCCACCTGATGCAGGCGCGCCATGACTGCGTTCATTTCATCAAAAATCGCGCCGCGCTCAGTCGGTGTCATGCCTGGCAGCGAGGGATCCCACAAGATACGGCCCTCAACCATTTCCATGATAAAAAAAGCGCGACCAATAACCGCCTCATCGGTACACAGCGCAATGGTTTTGGGCACCGGCATATTGGCTTTGGCTAGACCGGTCATGACCTCGAACTCGCGCTCAATCATGTGCGCGGAAGGCAGCAGCTTGGCAGCCGGGCCGGGCTTGGCGCGCATCACGTAAGCGCGCTCTGGTGTGACCAATTTGAAGGTGGGATTGGATTGCCCACCTTTGAATTGTTCGACACTGACTGAGCTAAAGTCCTTGCCAGTATTGGCGTTCAGCCATGTTGCGAGAGCTCCCACATCAAATTCATGCTGCTTGGAAACCGGCTTGGTGCCTTTGAAATGCTCAAAATTTTGCGACTCGACTTGGTTTGACGCGACGGCTATTTTTGCATCAGACATCGATTTTCTCTCCGGACTTTTGCCTCAACCTGTTGCGGTATTTTTCATACTGATCGTATAGCGCTTCCATGGTGGTTTTGCGCGTTTCAATTTGCAGATAATCGGTGGGGGAAACATTCATCGCCCTAAGCACTACATCGCTTTTGGTATCGCCCACATCCAGCGCGTTAATGCAGGCGGGGGCCTGTGCCAGACCACCCATCATCATGCGTTGTCCGCTCAGCAGGTAGGACAAAATAGCGCGATTCACCCCGCCGTGCAGCACCAACAGTGCAATATCCCAATCGGGGTCAGCACGTAAATCATCAATCTCCGGAATCACCCGATCCAGCAGCTCGCCGATTGATTCACCGCCAAGGAAGCGCGCGTCTTCATTGACCATGCCGTCAAATGCGCCATTGAATGCGGTCTTTAATTCGGCGTCTGCGATCGCACCCAGGTGGCCACCCTTGAGCTCCACCAGTTCAGGGTGTGTTTGTAATGCAATTTGCTGTCCGGTCGCCCTTAGTACATGTTGTGCGGTTTCCACCGTACGCTTGAGCCCGCTGACCATAACCCGATCAAACCGTGCCTGTTGGCACGCAAACAATCGGCCTGCCGCCTCAGCCTGTAACACGCCGTTGGTATTGAGCGCGGCGGTATCCGGCGCCAGCGGCTTGCCGACGGGATCAAAATAAGTCACGCTGCCGTGCCGCATGAGAAAAATACGGCGCCGGTTGGCATCTTTCGGGATCATAGGATGTTGACTTTGCCGGTCAAGATTTGCCCGTACATGATCCAATCGCTAATGAAGCTGTAGAGCGGATATTTGAAGGTGGCAGGGCGGTTGTGCTCAAAGAAAAAATGGCCGATCCACGCGAAGCCATAACCTGCCAACAGCGCCAACAACAACCAGTACGGATTCTGCTTAAAAATCGCCACACCGATGATGATCAGTACCAGCGAGCTGCCCATAAAATGCAGGCGGCGACAGGCAAGATTTTTATGCTCGGTTAAATAATACGGATAAAACTCTTTGAGCGAAGAGAATCGGTTTGCAGGATTATTCATGTATGGCGGGCCTAGTTTTTATAGGAGTCATCGGTGCGGTCAAGCTTACGCAGCAGCCCAGGCCAGGCCAGCCCGCCACCCAGGCCCCGAGTGACCGCTTTTGCCTGCGCCATGGCGCCGTCCAGAATCGCCTGCGGCACCATGGTCAGCTCGCCGCCACCTGCCTGCGCGCGCACCTGAATCATGCAGGTTGATTCAAACAGGTACATAAATAAAAATGCGTCTGCAATGGTTTCGGCGACGGTGAGCAGGCCATGATTGCGCAGCATGAAAAAATTCTTGTCGCCCAGATCACGCACCAGCCGGGGTTTTTCAGCATCGTTCAGTGCTACACCCTCATAGCTGTGATAAGCCAGGCCCGCGAGGACAAAAATTGATTGTTGGGAAATCGGCAGCAGGCCATTTTTTTGTGCAGATACCGCGATGCCGTTGGGTGTATGGCAGTGCAGCACACACTTGGCATCGGCCCGTGCCGCATGAATCGCGCTGTGAATCACGAAGCCGGCGGGATTGATCGGGTAAGGATTATCGGTATCGAGCTTGACCCCGTATTGATCGATTTTGACCAGGCTGGAGGCGGTGATTTCCTCAAACATCAGGCCGTAAGGATTGATCAGAAATTGATTTTCGACGCCGGGGATTTTAGCGGTGATGTGCGTGAACACCAGATCATCCCAGCCGTATTGGGCGACCAACCGATAACAAGCAGCGAGGTCAATCCGGGTTTGCCACTCTTCAGGGGAGACTCGATCTTTTACGGATGGAATCGTTTGCATCGTACGCTCCTCAAATATTAGCCATCACCTATTGTATCTCTCGACACGCCCGGATGAGCTTTGTGAGCGCGTAAATTTATGCGTGCGGCTAGCAGCCTGTCGGGCTTAAAGAATCGATACGAAAAATGAGCTGGGCGAGGGCAGATTTTTCCGCTTTTCAAGCCAATGGTTGTTCCCTTGGTGCCGAAAAGCGGGAAGATATGCACCGTCCAGATCATTTTGCAGCCGATTCCCTTTAAGTCCGACAGGCTGCTAGGACGACGCTCGCCCGTTAAAACGACTTACACCCGCTAAAAATTGACGTAATTTTTGCCGCATCAGAGCTCGCTCTGCCGCATTCGCGGGGGTTGCGGACGTAGTCGCGCCATACCGGAGCGCTATATAAATTTCAAACAGCGGCTTAACCTCAGCGGCCAAGGGTGGATAGCGGGATTCGATACGGGTGAAAAAATCCAGCGGGCCTTCATGTTGCGCTCTCGTGATGCCAGCCTTAGCCAGCTTGATACAGAGCCGATCATAGCCAGCGACAACCGGTTCTTTGCGCGTCTGATAGGTGCGCAAAAATAGAAATGCGCCGACGATGCCACCGGCCAGCATTACCCCGAAGATCAAGGCAATGCCCGTATAGCGCCAATCCACATCACGCATACCAAAATTTTCCAGCAGGCCTTTTTGTCGATCAGCGTTAAAGCCCACCACCCATTGATTCCATTGGCTGTTGACCGCATCCCATGAGTAGCGCAGTTGGCGCAGGATGCCGAGCTTGTCCGCATCCATGATGGTATTAAATGCACCCACCGGTCCCACCGCCGCGCTGAGTCCGCGGTTGATGCGCAATGGTGACACGAACGAGGTCGGGTCAACGCGCAGCCAACCGAGATCATCGAACCACACCTCCGTCCAGGCGTGGGCATCGGATTGCCGCACAATCAATTGTCGGGTGATCGGGTTAATATCGCCACCCTGATAGCCAGTGACAACCCGTGCCGGAATGCCCGCCGCACGCAAGATCAACACAAAACTGCCTGCGTAATGTTCGCAAAAGCCTTGCTTGGTATCAAACAAAAATTCATCCATTGAATTTTCGCCTAGTAGCGGGGGCTCGAGGGTGTAGGTGAATTGACTGTTATAAAACGTGAACAGTTTCTCGACGAGCGCCTTCGGGTCGGCATTTTCGGTGGCTAGCTTTTCACCATAAGCAATGGTGCGGGGATTCAGGCGATGGTTGTAATCCAAATAGGCGCGGCGATCATTGACGCTCAATTCACCCGAGGTGCGATAGCCGATGTATGAGGTCATCTCATAAGCTTGTAGCTGCGTAACCGGGCTGCGTGAACGCAGCTGAAAATCAGCCAGAAAAATGGCGTCGTTTTGCAATCCGGTCGGCAAGCTGGCGGGTAAATCCAGCGCGAACAACCATAATTTGTTGTGCGGCTGCAGGGTGACGCGATATTTGATCGGCGGAGATTTTTTTTCGAAATCAAGCTGGTTGCGTTCTTCCACTGTATAGGGCGACCAGCCACGTCCTGACTGCCGACCCAGCACCGGACCACGCCAGTAAAGGTCTTTGCTGTCC
>JAYWCO010000184.1:0-9760 GCA_043780475.1 Burkholderiales bacterium
ACTGGTGCAGGCGGTATTGATGTCCATCGCCGCCGCATTTTTAGCGCCGAGTTTTACCTGAATACCGGATGCGCAATTCGGCACATGCTCATCGAACGAGCAACTGCCGTAGAGAATCATGTCGAGCTCGCTGGCATCCATGCCGGCACACGCCAGCGCGCGCGCGGCGGCGACATGTGCGAGGGTGAGCCCCGACACATGCGAAATGCGCCGCTCTTTCATGCCGGTACGGGACGTAATCCAGTCATCATCGGTCGGCAAAAAGGTGGCGAGATCGGCGTTCGTTAAAACGGCAGGCGGCAAACATTTTCCCCATCCAACCAGCGCGGCATGTGTCATGATATTTTTTTGATGTTTGTTAGGTGAGCGCTATTATGGCGCAAAACCTGCGATTGAATACTCGCAATCTCCGCGCTATTCTGCCGGTCTGATTTGAACTGGCGTGCTTGTTGCATGACCCAATTACATTTACTAAACTATATCAAGGCATCTGATGAAACTGATTTCCGCCCGCACTATTTTTTCCCGCGCTGTCCTGGCGCTCACACTGTTACAAGGATGCGTCGTCATGGCACGAACTGAAGAACCTGTGTTTGAATCGATCAAGAAGGAGGGTGATTTTGAGCTGCGGCAGTATCGCGGATTTATCGTCGCGGAAACCTGGGTGAAGGGCGATATGGATGAGGCAGGCAGTGACGCGTTCCGCGCGATTGCAGGGTATATTTTCGGCGGCAATATTTCTGTCGCCACCAAAGCGAGTGAAAAAATCGCGATGACGGCCCCGGTAACCATGGAAAAAACCGTGGACAAAGCAGCGGAAAAAACCAGCGAAAAAATCGCTATGACCGCGCCGGTGGTGATGGAAAAAGCTGTGGAAAAAAATGCGGACGCAAGCTATCGCGTGCATTTTGTGATGCCTTCGCAATACACCATGGCCACACTGCCCAAGCCCACCAACCCGAAAGTCACGCTGCGTGAAGTGGCTGCACAAAAAATGGCGGTGATTCGATTTTCAGGTTTTAGTAATGATGAAAAAGTGCGCGTCAAAACTGAAGCACTGAGGAGCTGGATTCAGCAGCAAGGATTAAAAGCCATCGGCAATCCGCAATTCGCCCGCTACGATCCCCCTTTCATGCCGCCGTTCATGCGCCGCAGCGAGGTGATGATCGCGGTGGAATAGGGTTGGTTTTTTGAAGTACAAACCCTAGCATTGGCGGGCTTCAACAAGCAGTTATGCTCCAAAACGCCCGCCGATGCTAGTGTTTCAATTTCGTGATGGAATGAATTTTTTAAGCGCGTCCAGCACCGCGCCGGGCGCTTCCTGCATCATCGCGTGGCCGCTATTTTCCAGCGTGGTGAGTTGTGCGCCAGCGATCATATTGGCGACAGCCTGATTTGTTTTGGGTGGTGTCAGCAGATCGCGCGTGGCGCTGATGATTAAGGTGGGTGCGACGATATTTTTGAGTGTCGCCTCATCCATCAAAAATGCCTGACAGGCCGCCAGATCTTTTGCCAGCACGCCCGGTTGGCTGCGTTCCAGCAGGCGCTTGTAGCTCATCATCAACGAGGTGCCCGGGATGGCTGATTGCGCCCATTTGGTTTGTGGCGCATGGCCCCAAACATTGAGCATGTCGAATGCATCATGCGGGCGATTGAGCGCTGCCTCCAGCAACACATCCGACACCGGCATCGGCAGGCAGCAACCCAATAACGCAAGCTGCGTCACCCGCGCGGGATAGCGTGCCGCGAGATCGAGCGCAATCAACGAACCCATGCTGTGGCCCACCACCGTCGCGTGTTTGATCGCGCCGTTATCGAGTAAATTGATCAGCCAATCAGCATATTGCGTCAGCGTGGTTTTGGCCTCACCAAAACTTTTACCATGTCCCGGCAAATCGACGACCAGCACGTTGAAGCCGTGGTGTGCAAAGTAGCGCGCCTGCAAGGTCCACACGCTGTGGTCATTGGCGGCGCCGTGGATAAACACAATGCTGGGTTCGCGCGCATCAAATTCTTTGCCCCCGGTGTACACAAACGCCGGTTGTTGCTGGACGAGAAATTTCATAGGCCTGCTACCTTGGCGGCGGCTGACAGCGCGCGCGATAAATCTTCGATCAAATCATCCGCATGTTCAAGCCCGATGGAGAGCCGGATCATGCCTTCCGCAATACCGGCGGCTTGAAGGGCTTGGGCATCCATGCGGAAATGGGTGGTGCTGGCAGGATGAATCACCAGTGATTTTGCGTCGCCGATATTGGCCAGGTGCGAGAACAGATTGAGTTTTTCAATAAAAGTTTTACCGGCTTCTCTTGCCGATGTGCTCCCAGCCTTAAGTTCAAAACTGATCACCGCGCTGGCACCATGCGGCAACAGCTTTTTCGCCATTGCATAATCCGGATGCGAGGGTAATTCAGGATGTGTAACTTTAGCCACCGCTTTATGGCCGGATAAAAACGCCATAATTTTACGGGCGTTCTCAATATGCCGTGGCATCCGCACATGCAAGGTTTCAAGCCCCTGCAAAATCTGGAACGCGCTCATCGGTGCCATCGTGGCCCCAAAATCGCGTAGACCCTCCCGACGCGCGCGCAAGGCAAACGCGGCGACCGAAGATTCTTCAGTCATCACCATATTGTGAAAGCCCGCATAGGCTTCACTCAAGGTCGGAAATTTATCGCTGGCCGACCAATCAAATGTGCCGCCATCTATCAATACGCCGCCGATCACCACGCCATGACCAGATAAAAATTTAGTCGCAGAATGCATCACGATATCGGCACCCTGCGCCAATGGCTGTGATAAATACGGCGTGGTGAGTGTTGCATCCACCATCAAGGGTAGGTTCGCTGCATGGGCAATCGCCGCGACCGCTGGGATATTGAGTACATCCAAGCCCGGATTGCCGACCGTCTCGCCAAACAGCAGGCGAGTGTTGGGCCGAATCGCGGCAGCCCACTGATCGGGATCGCGGCCGTTGACAAACGTCGTCTCGATGCCGAATCGCGGCAAGGTATAACTGAGCAGATTGTGCGAGCCGCCATAGAGCGCGTTGGCAGCCACGATATGACTGCCCGCGCCCATCAGGGTTGCGATGGCCAGGTGCAGTGCCGCCTGCCCACTGGCGGTCGCAATCGCGGCAGGTGCACCTTCCAGCGCGGCCATGCGTTCCTCGAACACCGCCACGGTGGGATTGGAAATGCGCGAGTAAACATGGCCCGCTCGTTCTAAATTAAATAACGAGGCAGCCGCTTCGGTATCCGGAAACACAAATGAAGCGGTCTGATAGATTGGCACGGCGCGCGCACCATGCGTGCTATCAGGTGATTGCCCCGCATGGACGGCGAGGGTGTCAAGATGGGGATAGGGCGGTTTTGACATAGGTTCGAATAAATTTAAATAGATTCAGTGATGATTCAGATGGTTGCAAGTGAAATATAAGAAATTGCTTAAAGTTGGTTAATGTCTTGCCATGTGGGACTTCATTTGCTAAGGTGTATCCTCATTAACAAAAATGAAATAATGTGCAGCACTCAATTCCGACCATTAAGCACCTGATTGTTTATTCTATCGTGATGGGACTCGCGGGTTTTTTTACGCCGGTCGCGGACGCGAAAATAATCAAGAAGCCCGCGTCAGCACAGCGCAAAAAAGCCCCTAAACAAGTTGCCGTGCCTGACTTCGGTCACGATGGCGGACCTAATTTGTTATCGCATGCGGCGCTGGTGTTTGATCAAGCCACCGGCCGCGCGATTTACGCCAAGAATGCCGACAGTGTAGTGCCGATTGCATCGATCACTAAATTGATGACCTCAATGGTCGTGCTGGAAGCCAAACAAAATCTGGATGAGCCGATTGTGATCGAGCCATCAGATATTGATACGATTAAAAATTCCCGCTCGCGCCTGCCGGTTGGCACCGTCTTCCGGCGTGAAGATTTAATGCGTTTGGCGCTCATGGCGTCCGATAACCGCGCGGCGGCAGCGCTGGGTCGCACCTATCCGGGCGGCACCGCCACTTTTGTCGAAGCGATGAACGCTAAAGCAAAATTATTAGGACTCACCAATACCCGCTTTGTTGACCCCACCGGGTTAGCGCCGGGTAACGTCGCCAGCCCACAGGATTTGGCGTTGATGGTGTCGGCGGCGGCCAGCTTTGAATTGATTCGCACCTTCTCAACGGCACCTGCGCTAAATGTAACGCTACCGAATTCAGGTCGTCAGATCGGCTTTAACAACACTAATTCACTGGTGAAAGCCGACGGCTGGAATATTGGCCTGTCCAAAACCGGTTTTATCAATGAAGCCGGTAAATGTCTAGTGATGCAGGCGATCATCGGCACTAAGCCCGTCGTCATCGTGCTAATGGATTCATTGGGAAAATTCACCCGCATTGGCGACGCTAACCGCATCAAGAAATGGATCGAAAGTGGCAAGGCTACGGCGACCGCATCGCTAGCGCCTACCGCACTTGCCATGCCCGCAGTGCTTGTCCCTGCCGCCCCCAGCCCGGTTGTAGTACTTCCGGTAAAAGCCATATAGCGTTAAATGTGGCGTTAAATGTAGCGCAAATTTATCCGAATTTGACACGGCAAGCGCGACGCCCAGCGGATTGTGCGCTAATATAAATGTTATGAAAGTTGGTCTCTTCGTCACCTGTCTCGTTGATCTAGTCCGCCCCAATATCGGCTTCGCCACCCTGAAGCTGTTGGAAGACGCGGGTTATGAAGTCATCGTGCCTGACACCCAAACCTGCTGCGGCCAACCAGGCTACAACTCGGGTGCACGCGAAATCTCGCAACAGCTGGCGCGCAAGCTGCTCGCAGAATTCAAGGATTGCGATTATGTGGTGGCGCCTTCGGGGTCATGTTCGGGCCAGGTAAAAATTCATTATGTGCAGGATTTATTTCGCGACGCTGCCGAGCCTGAGCGCAGCGAATTTGCAAAACTCGGTGCAAAGTGGTTTGAGTTGTCAGACTTTCTGGTCAATGTGCCGAATGTAAACACGCCATTCGCACTGGCTGAAACTGCCACATTTTCAGGCAGTATCACTTACCACGATTCCTGCGCAGGGCTGCGCGAGATCGGCATTAAGCAACAGCCGCGAGCCTTACTCGCTCGCACTGGCTGCACCTTGAATGAAATGAACGATGCCGAAAAATGCTGCGGATTTGGCGGTACGTTTTCGATTAAGCTGGGTGAAATCTCGACGCGCATGGCGGACAATAAATGCGCCAATATTGCCGTTACCGGCGCTGACGCCGTGGTCGGCGGCGACTTGGGTTGCTTGCTCAATATCGAAGGCCGACTGCGGCGCAATGGCGATACCAGCACCAAGGTCTATCACTACGCTGAGGTGCTGGCGGGAATGGCTAAATAATTATGCAAGTTCAATCCATGTTCTTCAAGCAAACCGCGAGCCTTAAGCTCAATGATGCGGTCTTGCAGAAAGCGCTGAAAAACGCCAAAGGCAAGTTTGTCGATGGCCGCGCTGCCAGTGTGGCCACAATCGATAATTGGGAAGCGATTCGCACCCATGCGGCGGCCTTGCGTGATAGGGTGATCGATAATCTGGATGCCTACTTGATTGAGTTTGAACAAAAAGCCATCAGCCGCGGCGCGGTCGTGCATTGGGCTGAAACGGCCGAACAAGCCAACGCGATCATTGTTCAAATCGCCCGCGACAATGCGGTTAAAACCGTCACTAAATCAAAATCCATGGTGAGCGAAGAGGTAGCGCTTAACGCTGCGTTGGAAGCCGCCGGTGTGTCTGTGCTGGAAACCGATTTAGGCGAATATATTTTGCAGCTAGCCAAAGAGCCGCCGTCGCATATCGTCGCCCCGGCAGTGCATAAATCCAAAGAGCAGGTTGCCCAATTATTTGTTGATCATCATCACACCCCCCGGCTGACCGATATTGCCGCCATGACGCGTGAGGCGCGGGAGGTATTGCGCGGCCATTTTCTCGCGGCGGATATGGGCATTAGCGGGGCCAATTTTGTGATCGCTGAAACCGGCACCACGCTCACCGTCACCAATGAGGGTAACGCCGATATGGTGACGACGATTCCGCGCATTCACTGTGTCATTACCGGTATCGAAAAAGTCATTCCCACGCTTGACGATTTTGCAACCCTGATTCGCCTGCTGCCTCGCTCCGCCATTGGCCAATCGATTACCAATTACCTGACGCTGACCACGGGTATCAAAGCACCTGATGAGCAAGAAGGCCCTGAGCAAATGCATATCGTGCTGGTTGATGCGGGCCGCACCAAGCTGGTAGGGAGTGAGATGAGCGAGATGCTGCGCTGCATTCGCTGTGGTGCGTGCATGAACCACTGTCCGGTTTATCAAAACGTCGGCGGTCATGCCTACGGCTGGGTTTATCCCGGGCCGATGGGCTCGGTGCTGACACCGGTTTATAAGGGGATCGAGAACGCAGGCGATCTACCCAACGCGTCGACTTTTTGCGGCGAATGTCAGGTGGTGTGCCCGGTCAAAATTCCATTACCGGATTTGATGCGCAAACTTCGCGAGCAGCAATTTGATATGAAGCTGCGCCCCGCGAGTGAACGCTGGGCCATCAAAGTCTGGGGCTTTTTTGTTAGCCGTCCGGCGCTATATGCGTTGGCCGCACGCATCGGTGCCCGGCTAGCTGCCTGGATGGGCGGGCGCGACAAGCTGATCCATAAACTACCGGGTATCGATGGCTGGACGGGCGGCCGCGATATGCCTGCCCCCGAAGGTAAAACTTTCCGCGAGCTGTATGCCGCGCGCCGGGTTAAATGATCTATCTGTCCGAGACTAAGCCGTGAGCGAGAAGATCACAAACCATGAGTAAACTATGAGTGCGCGTGACAATATATTGGCTCGCATCCGTGCCAACGTCGGCAAACCGGGGCTCACCACCGCTGCTGAACTCGCGGAGGCTCGCAACGTTATCAATGCGCGCGCGCGCGGGCCACTGCCCACCTTTGCCCAGCATGATCCGCTGCGTCATTTTATTGAGGAATGTGCGCGCCTCAAAACAACCTTGGCTGAGGTTGATTCGCTTGCCAAGGTGCCATGCGAAGTGGCCCGCTACCTTTCCGGTGTGCTCGGCTCGACGAATCAAAAAATCAGTATCGCGGGCTGGCCAGAATTTGCGCCGCTGGATTGGTCAAGTGTGCAGATTGATTATGCAAATCGCCCCGCCACCGGCAGCGATCTGATTGGTCTCACCGGTTGTTTTTGCGCTATCGGCGAGACGGGTACCCTGCTACTGTTGGGTGCACACAATACGCCTAAAGTCACCGCGCTATTACCGGAAACGCATATTTGCATAGTCAAAAAATCGCGCATGGTGGCCACCATGGAGGATGCCTTTCAACTTTGCCGCGATGAGCGCGGTGAGCTGCCGCGCGCCACTTTTTTTGTGTCTGGCCCCTCGCGTACTGCCGATATTGAACAGACGATTGTGATCGGCGCGCATGGGCCTTACCGGGTGCATGTGGTGCTCATACCGTAACAGCCTCACGGGGGCCCATTGAGAACCCATGAGGCTTAATGCCAAATGCAGTAACATTACTCATGAAATCTGCTCCCGCTTCTCACGCAACACCAACCTCGACCTCGGCCGCAGCAACCGACTCTGCGCAGGCGGTATCGCAGGCCCCACTCCGCCCCGAAGCTGATCCGACCAGCCAGAACATTCAGGCGGTACTGGCCTTCCATCAACGCGAGGAGCAAAAAATTAGCACATCGCAACGCGTGCTTGAGCGCGTTAGTGATTTTGTCGGGCGTCCCGTTTTTTTGGAACTGATCCTGGTGTTTGTCGCGTCGTGGATCATTATAAGTGTGTTGTTGCGCCAGCTCGGAGTGGTCGATTTTGACCCTCCGCCGTTTTTCTGGCTGCAGGGCATGATCAGCCTCGGTGCGTTACTGACGGCAACCGCGGTGTTGACCAAACAAAATCGGCTGGCCAAATTGGCTGAGCAGCGTGAGCATCTCGACCTGAAAATCACGCTATTGACCGAGCAGAAGGTGGCCAAGTTGATTGATCTGCTGGAAGAGCTGAGGCGTGATTTACCTAATGTGCCGAACCGCCGTGATGCCGAAGCAGCGGTGTTAAAGCAGTCGATGAATCCCGATCAGGTGCTTGATGCGCTCGGTGAACGCGCCGAACATGCCGAACGCAGCGAGATTTAAAGCCCAAGAGCGTAAAACCGAACAGCGGCCGAACAGTGATTCAACAGACAGTACATCGCTTTAAACGCAGCGGCACTGATGAGGCCGCATCGTTGTTGCGCCGCAGCAATGGGTGCTGTTGATTCCAGTCAACGGTCTTCATACCGCTGCCTATTGCGCGAGCATCGCAGGACGACTAGGATATGGTTTCCAAGCTAAAAAGAGCAGGACACCTTCGTGTCACGATAACAAAAATCCCTATCCATAATCCGATTTTCTGGAGGAGTTTAAATGAAGATTAAATCAGCAGGTTTAGTGGCCGCGATGGCCGCCATCGTTTCATTTTCTACCTGGGCAGCAGACCCGATTAAAGTCGGCGTATCCGGGCCATTCACAGGTGGTTCTGCGCCGATGGGTGTGTCGATGCGTGATGGCGTCAAGCTCGCGGTGTCGGAAATCAACGCCAAAGGCGGCGTCATGGGCCGCCCAATTGTGGTTGTTGAACGCGATGATGAAGCGAAAAACGAACGCGGTGTTCAAATTGCGCAAGAGCTTATCAATAAAGAAAAAGTCGTCGCCACCCTCGGTTTTATCAATACCGGCGTTTCGCTTGCTTCGCAGCGTTTTTATCAGGAAGCAAAAATTCCGGTAATGAATAACGTTGCCACCGGCTCACTCGTGACCAAGCAATTTGTCGCGCCTGAATTCGCCGACAACTATGTTTTTCGCAACGCGGCACATGACACCATTCAGTCCGCGATGATTGTTGAAGAGGCCGTCGTCAAACGTAAATTTAGCAAAGTCGCGATCCTGGCGGATTCCACCAACTACGGCCAGCTAGGCCGTGAAGATCTGGAAAAGGCGCTGGATAAAAAAGGCATCAAAGCGGTCACCGTTGAAAAATTCAATATCAAAGATGTCGACATGACGGCGCAACTACTCAAAGCTAAACAAGCGGGTGCACAAGCCGTGCTGACCTACGCGATTGGCCCTGAGCTCGCACAGATTGCGAACGGCATGGAAAAGCTCGGCTGGAAAGTGCCGATGATCGGCTCATGGACATTGTCGATGGGTAACTTCATCGACAATGCAGGCAAAAATGGCGACGGTGCCACCATGCCGCAAACCTTTATCCAGGATGGCAATACACCGAGACGCAAAGCCTTTATCAATGCCTATGTGAAAGCCTACAACCCGCCCAATGGCCGTATTCCTTCGCCCGTATCGGCAGCACAGGGTTATGACTCGGTCTATCTGCTCGCCGCCGCGATCAAGCAGGCGGGCACCACTGATGGGCCCAAAGTACGTGAGGCACTTGAAAACCTGAAAGAAAAAGTTGATGGTGTAGTTGCTCTTTATGACAAGCCGTTTAGCAAGGATGACCATGAGGCTATCAAGATGGGCATGCCTGTGATGGGGCAGGTGGTTGATGGTCGTGTGGTGGTCGCAAAATAGTTGCGAAAATAATCTTCGTATATGGCGTCGTGAACACCACGGGAAAGTCATCGATAGTAGTGACGGCGCAAGTAGAAAATCACGCGGGGGATGTTTGTCCCCCGCGTTTATTTTGACTGGCAACAAAGGCCACAGCAAAGGCG
>JAYWCO010000185.1:0-5183 GCA_043780475.1 Burkholderiales bacterium
CATTTTGATCGTGAAACATCGCTACAGCGGATGACGCTAACCCAGTTTTTGGATCAAGCGAATCTTTCTAGCGAAAATAAATTCGTCCGCGTTCATCGGTCGAGCGCCGTCAATATGCGGCATCTCCACAATATCTCGCCGCTGACCAATGGCGATGCACTCATCACCTTAAAAACGGGTGAGGAAGTTAGACTCAGTCGACGGTATCGGCAAGCGTTGCTGGCCTGCATGGGTCGCTAACCGTTAACCTCGCGTTTGCGTTGAGGTTGGCGTTCCCGCACGAGGCTCGTTGATCCGCTTGCCCCGGAATGGAAACCGTTCGCCACATAATAGCTGCGCTGCGAGTGGGGCTTTCATAGACTCAACGTTTTCCTGCGACCACGCCCATGAATATGCCCTCTCTTGCCAAAAATTCACGCCGATTTGACCTCGACTGGATTCGCATCATCGCGTTTGTGCTGCTGATTTTTTACCATGTCGGCATGTATTATGTCACTTGGGATTGGCATGTGAAAAGCCCGCGTGCGTCAGATTTTCTTGAGCCGCTGATGCAGCTCACCAGTCCATGGCGCTTAGCGCTGCTGTTTCTCGTCTCCGGTGCTGCCACCCGTTTTATTGCCGACAAGCTATCCGCCCGTCAGCTCGTAAACTCACGTTCTTCGCGGCTATTAATTCCCCTGCTATTTGGTATGTTCGTGGTCGTGCCGCCGCAGGCTTACTATGAAGTGGTGGAAAAAATTCATTATGCCGATGGCTATCTTGCCTTTTGGGCACGCTATATGGCGGCTGATGCTTCGTTTTGTCGCAACGGTGACTGCCTGAAACTTCCCACTTGGAATCATCTGTGGTTTGTGGCCTATCTTTGGGCCTACACCTTGCTGCTGGCAGCAATGCTACAGCTTGCACCTCACAAACTAACGCGGCTGGCAGCCTGGATTGAGCACCACCTGCTGAAGCTTTCTGGCTGGGGCATCGTCATCTGGCCGCTGCTGGTGCTGGCGATAAGTCGGTTATTGCTGGTGGGTATTTTTCCCACAACCCATAACCTGACCTATGATTGGTATAACCATTCGAATTATTTTTTTATGTTTTTATTCGGGTTCATGTTTATCCGATCCGAGGCGGTCACTGCGGCGATGGTGCGTTGGCGCTGGTTTTATTTAATCTTGGCCAGTGCATCGTATGCATTCATCCTGTTCTATAGCAGCTACTACAGCGATGTTTTGCCGCCATCAGACGCCATGCGATATTTTCAGCGGCTGGTGCGAGCGGCAGATCAGTGGTTTTTCATATCGGCGATTCTGGGTTTCGGTCGCCGGTGGCTAAATCACGATGGCCCGGCCCGACGCTATTTGACGGAGGCGATTTTTCCGTTTTACATCATCCATCAAACCGCGATTGTGGTTTACGCCCACCATCTACAAGTGCTCAAATTACCGATCGTGATAGAGGCCACAGTGTTGATCACTGCCACGCTTGCAACCTGCTTTATCACCTTTGAAATAGCGCGTCGTCTAGCCTGGCTCCGGCCTTTGTTTGGTTTGAGAAGTCGATAGCTTTTTATTTCCGCAACGCTCAGAAACCGTATCATTTAAACGCCCGTTTCTCCAGATGCTACCAGTCTGCGGGACGCTTCTTCCAGATTGGCATGATGCGGTGGTCGCGGCTTAGGAGCCTGTTTGATTTTTTTTCTAGCGGCTTGAACTGCTGCTCGGCGCTGGGTAATCACTTGCTGTACCGCATCGTGTTTCCCGTTTAAAAGATATTCATTTCGTGTTGCCCTGAAAAAATTCGGCACATCTTTGAGCAGCCGTGGTGCTGTGGTGGCATCGTTTGCCGCAAAACCGGTTTGATTAGGGGCAATTTCGGCACGCCCTTTCAAGGTGGTGATCATACTGCCGCCCGCGTTAACCTTATCGTAAGTGCCCGCCTCGCCGCCCGTGGCACCCGCTGGAATGACGAAAGGCTCGTGATCCGTGCCGTAGATGCCAATAACAGCATTTGGCGTATTGACAATATATTTTTCGCGATTGAATTTACCGATCCACCCGGTGATGGAGCGAAAGCTGCCTTCGAGCAGCAAAAAAATGCCTGTATCTGATTCATTCCCATAAGCTTGATATTTGATAATCTTGATGCGCGTGTTCGGGCGTATCGCCATATAACCACCGTCTTCCATATTCAGATGCAGCTCGCCATCTTTACCAGTGACGATAGAGTCACCTTCGACCAGCGCATCGCCAATTTTTATGTTGCGGCGGTGATTTCTGGCTGCGGTAACCGTTACATCGCCTTCTAACAAAGCGACCTTGGCTGCGGTGTTGACCTCGATAGTCTTAGACTCTAGCGGCGGTATAGTTGCGCCCCCATTGGAATCCGTCGAGCTCGTATTACCCAGCGAGTTAGCCGAAGCATGCGACGAAACCAGTGGCTTAGCCGGTGGTGGCAACGGCTGACTCCACGCTCCCTCAAAAAATAATCCCGCTATCAGCGCCATGCTGCCTATAAATTGGGCCTGATAACGCGGGAAGCAACGGCGAAAACTTGTCATGATATTTTTGGCCCCAGAATGCACAAATTGCAAGTGATTTTGGCACAGGTTGCGGGACAACTGTTCCTTTTGTGCGTTATTTCATTACTCCAGAGGCTGAAAACAGAGATAATAAAACTTGGTATTTGTTTAAGGGTCATTAAATGAAAAAAACTATTGTATCGATTGTGGCTTCGCTGTCATTTTTAGCATGGCCCTTATTCGCCCAACAGCCAGCCGTGTCACCCGGTGAAAAAGCCGTCGCCAATTCTGATATGTCGGCGAGTTCACCGAAAAAAACAGACGTCAAAGATTTAAAAAACGATACCCAGGAAGACAGAAAAAGTGATGCCCGGAAATCGCGCCGTGAACATCGCAAAGCCGTTAATCATCGCCAGCGCCGCAAACACTAAGATTGCCGTGTGATCAAAAAATCAGCAAGTACTTGAATTACGCGCACCCCGATTAGCATCTTGTCGATGGTTACATGCATCGATACAAACATCGGGAATATAGGGAGAACTTAACATGTATCGAATTCTATCGGGCATCTTTACCCTGCTCATACCGGTCGTTATGCTCGCTACCACGTGGGTGGCATGGGCAGCACCAGAGGCGGATCATGCTGATGATGAGACCACCTTGAACGTGAAATTGGGATATGACAGAACAGTTGGGAAATACGGTCAAAGCGCAACGTCAACTACATCAACCAATTCCGTAGCGATTACTTACGACACTGACGCTGCTTCCTTTGATGTGTTGTTTCCTTACTTGTCCCAGTCCGGGCCGGGAAGGCTCATCGCGATAGCCGGCCGCCGGCCGATTGTGGTGCTGGGGTCAGACCAGAAAGCCAGTGGATTGGGCGATATAACCGCAGGGATGACGCGCTATGCACTCAATGAGGAAGACCATGGTGTCGACCTGGATTTTGGCGCGACTATCAAGTTTCATAGCGCGTCGGCTGCCAAAGGGCTGGGGTCTGGCAAAACAGATTTGGCACTCCAGAGTAATTTGGCGCACTCGTTTGGCTTGTTCAGTACAGCGCTCACAGTGGGATATTCAATTGTGGGCAAACCGCCAAATCAACATTATCGAAATGCTTTTTATAGCTCACTGGATGGGAGTTTCAAAATCAGCAAAGCCGTATCGGTCGGGCTAACTTATAGTGGTGGGGCGAGCATCATTCAAGGGCTCCCCGGCTCGCGTGACGTGACGGCATACATCAATTTCAAGCCAACCAGGAAAATCAAGTTTGATATCTACTACTTGACCGGCCGATCAACCCAGAGCCCCGATAATGGCGCTGGCATTACCGTGGCTTACGATTTCTGAGCGCCAAAGTGAGGGTTTAAAACCATAAAAGCATGTCACTTTTCAGCAAAAGCAATGCTGCCGTTGTTCTTGCTTTTATGGGGCTATGGGAGCGTGCTGCGGGCCGAAGCGGTCTATGCGCATATTGAATTGGTGGCGGGGGTCGTGTCTATTTTTGATGTTAAAGGGCAATCCCGCATTCCCCGCGTCAACGATATTATTGAGGTTGGTGAAACGGTGGTGACGGGACGAAATGGCGAGCTGCAAGCGCGCACTGACGACCATGGTTTTATTGCGTTTCGTCCGAACACCAAAATGAAAATCGAATCCTATCTTGCCCATGGCGGCAAGGAGGACAATGTTGCTATTTCGCTCCTGTATGGCACCCTTCGCTCCATTACCGGCTGGATTGGTAAAAACAATCCGAAGAATTACGCCATTCGCACGCCCAGTGCAACGATCGGTATACGCGGAACTGATCACGAGCCCAACGTCATCCTGCCGCCAGGTGCCGGTGAAACGCAGTCCGCTGTGCCTGGCACTTACGAAAAAGTTAACGCGGGGACAACGGTGGTCAAAAATGCATCAGGCCAAACGGTAGTCAATGCCAATCAGGCCGCATTTGCGCCGCATGACCCAAAAGCGGCACCGAAGTTACTCGAACGAATTCCTGAAATTTATAAGCCGACGGCCAATGAAGCCAGAATAGAAGAACGTAGCAAGGAGCTTGGTAAAGAAGTTGAGACCAAGCGTCTGGAGAAACAAAAAGAACTGAAAGAAGTAAAAGAAGCGAAAGAAGACGCTCACAAGAAAAATTTAAAGGAAAAGAAACACCATCCCGATTCTGAAAAATAGTGGTCTGAAAGCGATTCGGATTCAGTAACGTTGAGGGTGTTTAATCTATTCCCAGGCTAAATGCATTGTCTTCCGATGTCGTAGATAGTGTGAACATGAGAATGGTTATTGGACGTCAAAAAGCGTAATACGGTGACTTGCTAAAATAGGAAGGCAAGTCCAACCACCGCATTAAGCGCCCGCCTTGTGGCGATCTTGCGCGGCAAGTTTGTCTACACGTAAAGGATGTCAACTGCTGAGTTTTTTCTCAAAAGGTTTTCTCACAATGCTTTTTGCGCTTAAAAAACAAACAGGGGGTTCACGCTAGACTCGCCTCCAAACGAGAGTATTCCGGCTCACATGAAGTTCTAGGCTTAGCTCTCGCGAAACCATTTTTGCACTTAGCCAATTGATAACTTTTTTGCCGTTAGTACGATAAATTCGAATGGGTTTTTCATCACCTTCCGCGTGAACGAGGCCCAAGTCTTTGGTGGTAACGGGGGGG
>JAYWCO010000186.1:0-15218 GCA_043780475.1 Burkholderiales bacterium
ACGGAAGCCGCAACCCAAGCCCAAGCCAATACCCAAGCTGAAACAGAGTTAGTTCTGATTGATTTGGGTGCCGGAAAAAATCGCCTGGGGGCATCAGCACTGGCTCAGGTATATGGGCAGGTGGGCAATCACGCGCCCGATGTTGATGATGCCGATGCGCTCAAAGCATTCTTTACCGCCGTTCGCCAGCTCGCGCGCGAGGATAAAATCCTCAGCTATCACGACCGTTCCGATGGCGGCTTGCTGGTGACGCTGGCGGAGATGATGTTTGCATCGCATGTCGGTGTTTCCATTTATATGGATACCTTGATCTTCAATGAAAAAGAAACCGATGTTGATGATTATGATGTCACCGCAACCTCGATCAAGCTGGGCGAGAAAGATGCTTTGCTGGCCGCGCTATTCAGTGAAGAGCTCGGTGCTGTCATCCAGATTCGCAAGTCTGACCGCAGTAGCGTGATGCAAACCTTGCGTGATGCAGGTCTGGCGCGCATGAGCCATATCATCGGCCATCTGAATGCCACCGACGAGCTACGCATTATTCGCGGCAGCAAACCGATCCTGGCTGAAGCGCGCATCTCACTGCAACGCGCATGGTCTGAGACCAGTTATTTAATTCAATCGCTGCGCGATAACCCTGAAACCGCGAAACAGGAATACGACCGGATTCTGGATGCGAAAGATCCTGGCCTGAATGCCAAGCTGAGCTTTGATGCGACGGCAAATCCCGCCGCACCGTTTATCGCGACCGGCGTGCGCCCGAAGGTGGCAATACTGCGCGAACAAGGGGTGAACGGTCAGCTTGAAATGGCCCATGCCTTTACCAAAGCCGGCTTTGAAGCGCACGATGTGCATATGAGCGACATTATTGCCGGGCGTGTACGCCTGCAGGATTTCAAAGGCTTCGCGGCCTGCGGTGGCTTCTCTTACGGCGATGTGCTCGGTGCAGGTGAAGGCTGGGCAAAATCAATTTTATTCAATGCGCGCGCGCGCGATGAATTTGCAGCATTTTTTAAGCGCGGTGATTCGTTTGCGCTGGGGGTGTGCAATGGTTGCCAAATGATGTCGAACCTCAACACCATCATTCCCGGTGCTGAAAATTGGCCGCATCTGGAACGCAATAAAAGCGAACAGTATGAATCCCGCACCGTTATGCTGGAAATTCGTGAGTCACCCTCTATCCTGTTTGCCGGGATGGCCGGTTCGCGTTTACCGATTGCGACCGCGCACGGCGAAGGCCAGGCGGTATTCAAAGACCAGGCGCAGCAAAATGCGGTGCGCTGGCTGACGGCGGCTCATTTTGTCGACAGCCATGGACGCGTGACAGAATCATTCCCGGCCAACCCGAATGGCTCACCACTCGGCATGACCGCCTTCACCACGCCGGATGGACGTTTCACAATCATGATGCCGCACCCGGAACGGGTGGCGTTGAACGTGAATCTATCGTGGCATCCCAAGGCATGGGCGAATGCTTCGCGCGAAAGTCCGTGGATGCGAATGTTCCGGAATGCGCGGGCTTGGGTGGCTTAAACGGGAATAGCTACGAGCGGCTAGTTCTCAAACCGCGCGCCAAAGGCGGCGGCATATTGCGCTTCGCCAAATTCGAAATGCGAGTCGGGATTCTCGCCCAGATAGGTTGCCTCAACGGTGACTTTGACGTAACGATCCAGTTTGCGCCAAATGGCATAGCTTAAGGTGCGGGCGATATCAGCGGGGCGTTCACCAGCGCGGATTTCATGATCGGCAATCAGCACCAGCGCCGTCGCATCGCTGACTTTGGCGCGATCAACTTCCTCAGGCTTGCTCCAGTGGGTGGTGAAAACCTCAACCACCGAAGGAATTTCGCGCGGCAGCAAAGGTGATATCGATACTTCCAACCGATATAGATTGCCTGCTCTGGCGAATTGCACCTGGATTTGATTACTCATGTCTGCACGTTAATCGAAACGGATTGACGAAGCAATGCCGCCCCTGCAAATAGGCTCATTTATTTGCATGAACATGAACCGGTTGAGCCCATAAAAAGGCGGCCTATCATAACAATAGGCCGCCTAATTAATCCTGCTGCGCTCACACCTCAGCGGCTCGCTCGTAAACTAGCTTACAAACGTGCTCAAGCAATGTTAAAGCATGATCCCGCAAATTATTGCGTGATGCTGGCTTTCTCGCGCAAGCTTTTCACCAGCGCGGATACTTGTTCTTGCTGTGCGCGCTGGCGAATGTTTTCTTTCACTTCATCGAAAGCGGGCACTTTCATGTCGCGCACATCGTCGAGGCGAATAACATGATAGCCAAACGGTGATTTGACGGGGGTAGTGGTCAAGCCGCCCTTGGCAAGCGCTTTTAAAGCGTTGCCAAATTCAGGTACGTAGCGGCCAGCTGGACCCCAATCGAGATCGCCACCGTTATCTTTAGAACCGGTGTCTTTTGATTTTTCTTTGGCAAGCTTTTCAAAGCTTTCACCACGGCCCAGGTTGGCGATGATGGTCTTGGCTTCGTCTTCTGAATCAACCAGAATATGACGTGCTTTATATTCCTTGCTGCCGGCTTGTACCAGGGCGGCATCAAAATTCGCTTTTAACTGTGCGTCCGAGATGGGGTTGGCTTTGATGAAATCGTCAAAATAAGCGCGGATGAGAACGGCCTGACGAGCCATATCCATTTGTGCGGCGACTGTGCCTTCTTTATCCACCCCTTTTTTGCGAGCGGCCTGCGACAGAATTTCACGGTTGATCAACTCATCGCGAATCGCTGCGCCGACTTCAGGTGAAGATGGCTGGCCTGAAGCCTCACGCTCGCGGTTCATCGCGTCAAAATAAGCCTTGGGAATGACCACCCCATTAACGGTGAGGCCGCTTGATGCGCCAGGTGCTGCTTTGGCGGCTTTGGCCGCTTTCTCTGCTTTAGCTTGGGCGAAAGCGATAGGTGCTGAAACAGCAAAGGCCATTGCAACAGCAGTGCCAATAGAAGCGGTGATGGTTTTCATTTTGAATTGCATGAGTTTTCCTTAACAAAAAAATAAAACAAAGAGTATGCTGCAAAATTAAAAATCTAAAATACCCAAAAATACCAAACAGCTGATACAAAAATCCCAAAAAATTACAAACTACGTGCATCAATTTTGAGTGCGTGAATCTGCGTTTTCATTAAATCATCCAGAAGCGTATAAATCATTCGATGTCTGGCCACTAACGGTTTGCCGGTGAATGCCGCAGACACGATCATCAATTCAAAATGTGACTCTGCAGAATCAGTATTGTCTAGGCCGTTCGGACTATTACGGGCCGCGTGTTGCGCCGCCCCCGCGTGCCCTGCATGCGCGCAGGAGTCGTCAATGACCTCAAGTCGCGCCGGGTTTAACGAGCGTAAACGGCTCTCAATTTGTTCGCGAACAGAAATCATTTTAGGCGGGAAATACTTTCTTGAACGGCTTAACTGTTATCGTTGAATAGACATTGGCAGTGCTGTAAGCGTCTTCTGAAGCCCAGGCAATAGCGGCTTCGCGCGAGGCGAATTCTGCCACAATCAAGGAGCCCGAAAATCCGGCAGGGCCCGGGTCCACTGCATCGATTGACGGATGCGGCCCCGCCAATAGCAGACGGCCCTCTGCCTGCAAGGCGGTCAAGCGCTCTATATGCGCAGGGCGATTAGCCATACGGCGCTCAAGCGCACCGGGTAATTCTTCGCACATAATCGCGTAGAGCATCAGACTTCTTTCACGGTTGAATTGATTTTTTCTCGGCTTGACGATCAGCTACATTGGTATGGATAGCCACATCAGCAACTGCGCCAACAACAGGTTTATCGTCATCATCTTTTGGCATGTACGGATACAGCCAAAACATTTGCGCGACAATAAAAATCATGAACAGCGCCATGTCGCCAAAGGTTTTGAAATACAGCCAGACATCGGTTGATTGATAATAAACAAAATAGAGATTTAACGCGGCGACAAATAATAAGAAGCCCATCCACGCCAGGGAAAGCTTGCGCCAAACAATATCAGGCGCCTGAATTTGGTTATTAAAAATCACGGAGATGGGATTTCTTTTTAATACAAATTGCGCTATGCCAATCGCAATCGACATAATCGCAAACAATACCGTTGGCTTCCATTTGATAAACATTTCATTCTTGAGGATGATTGTTGCGCCACCCGCTACCACGATAATGCCAAGGCCTATCCACGTCATGAGCTGGACTTTTTTGCCCCTCAGTTTCAGGTACGCAACCTGCAGTACGGTCGCCACAATAGCAACCGCGGTGGCGGCGTAGATGTTGAACATCTTGTACGCCGCGAAAAACAAAATAACCGGGAAAAATTCGAACAGCAGTTTCATTAAATAGGGGGATGCATAGAATAATCAATAACTTAGCATTATCGCATTTTTCGACAAGGCATGGCTACCGGGAGTATTCAGAGTTTTACAGTCTTGTCGTTGTAGCCCGCGATCCCATACCGCGAGCTCAATGATGCCGCGTCCATTTAGCATGTTCGGCCTCAATCAAGGCACGCGTGTCGAGTGGAAATCCTGGTTGCGCAGCCACCGCACAGGCCTCTTCGTAGAACCCGGCGCGCTCATCCGGCAGGTAGCTGTTGAGCGCATCAAAAGCGAAGCGCATCAGCGCGGCGTCGCCGGTGCGAATCGCGGTAATAGCAAAATTAAGATTCAATAGTCGCCAGGGACGTTCCGGGTTGGAGCGCTCCAGGTCAGCTTCAAGCGAGGGCGCCAAATGGTCAATAAAGCCTTGCATCATCGCGTAAGCAGCGGCAGTTTCTTGTTTGGTCGTGGCTGCGTTAGAGCGGTACGCGAGTGCGTTTATAATCGGTTCGGGCGTGGTAATCGGCAGATCATGACGCATCGCCCACAAGCCTATGCCGAGCATGACGGCAGATAGTTCGGGCCGAAAGGTTGCTAGCTCAAACCGATCCAGCCATGGGTCAAGCTCGGTCGCGCAGCGCAATGCTTCATCCGCCGCGTTATCCGCATTGGCCAGCGGCAACGCACTATCAGCGCCATATTCCGCGTCCAATTGATCCGACACCATTAAAAAATCTGCCACCGCGGCCACTAACGCAATCGGGTCGCTGGTGCCTAATGCAGCACTTTGCATATTGAGCCCGCCAAAACGTTCACGGTACGCAGCATTAACGGCAGCGGCTAGCGGCATAAACCGCTCGGCGAGGGTCTTATCTGCGGGCGGGTCCATGATGCTGGCATCTTTAAGCGCCAGTCGAATTGGTTTGATGGTGGCCATTATATTTTTAATCTTGCTTTCAATCGCGTTTTCAATCGTGAGCCGGTGTTTACGGTGTCCGGGATGCAGTTTGTTATGATGTGTAGTTGTTTGAATAGTTTTAATAATTGACAAAAATTAGCGAAAATGTTGAAGAATTTTGATTTGCATAATCACACCATTGCCTCCGACGGTCTGCTTACCGCGTCGGCGCTGGTTGCGCTCGCGGTGAAAAACGGTTGTGACGCCTTGGCTTTGACTGACCATGACACCACTGCTGGTTTGGTTGAAGCGCAACAGGCGGCTGATGCACTGAAGCTCAGGTTTATCCCGGGGGTGGAAATTTCAGTCTCGTGGACACCGAATGCGGATGCGAAGTCTACAACGTTGCACATCGTCGGGCTAGGGTTTGATGCAGAAAACCCGGTTTTGGCGGCAGGGCTAAGCGGTATTCGCGAGGGCCGCACAGCGCGTGCCAAATTGATTGGCGATGATTTTGCGCGCATCGGTATGCCCGGCATGTTCGAGGCCGCTTATGGGTTCGCTGAAAATAAATCCATGATTGGTCGTACTCATTTTGCCCGAGCCTTGGTGGCCAGAGGTGAAGTCAATGAGGTGGGTAAAGCCTTCAATCGCTATTTAACGCCAGGCCGCCCAGGGTTTGTGCCTCATCGCTGGGCCTCGCTTGGCGATGCGGTTGCATGGATTATTGCCGCCGGTGGTGTAGCCGTGATTGCGCATCCTGGGCGCTATAAATTACAAAAAGCTGACATGACCCAGTTGTTGGGTGAATTCAAAGATTTAGGGGGGCGCAGTATTGAGGTCATGACCGGCAGCCATTCGCCGCCGCAGTTTCGTGAATACGCATTGCGGGCGAAAGAGTTTGGCTTTCTGGCTTCGCGCGGCGCGGATTATCACGGCCCCGGTGAGAGCCATTACGAACCGGGCCGCGTGCCACTGCTGCCCGATGATTTAACGCCCGTTTGGACAGTATTGTGATGGCTCTCTATGATGGCTATCTACAAACCATATAAACCATGAGTCAATTTTTTTCCCTGCACCCGACGCACCCGGAAAGCCGTTTGATCAAACGCGCGGTTGAGATCGTGCGTAACGGCGGGGTGATCGCCTATCCAACCGACTCCTGTTACGCGCTGGGTTGCCATATTGGCGATAAAACCGCGATGGAGCGCATACGAAAAATTCGCGATGTGGACGAACGCCACCATTTCACGCTGGTATGCCGCGATCTTTCCGAAATTGGTACTTTCGCCAAAGTAAATAATGCCCAATATCGTCTTTTAAAAGCCCACACCCCAGGCAGCTATACTTTCATTTTGCAGGCTACCCGCGAGCTGCCGCGACGTCTTGCACATCCCAAGCGTGCCACCATCGGCGTGCGGGTGCCACAGCATCCTGCCACCCAGGCCCTGCTGGCGGAATTAAACGAACCGATGCTGTCTTCAACCTTGATGCTGCCCGGCGATAATGAGCCGTTAAACGACGCCGAGGAAATCCGCGCACGCCTGAATCATCAGCTCGAGCTAATTCTGGATGGCGGCGCTTGCGGGGTTGAACCCACGACGGTGATTGATTTATCCGAAGATCAACCCATCTTAGTAAGACGCGGTAAAGGTGATGTAGCCGTGTTCGGGTTCGATGAAAGCGATTAGACCCAGATCCGCGTGCCAGGTCGGCAGGTAATTGGCATTTCTACCCTTTCTTTTATTTTTCACTTTATTTAATTCATCAAAGCCCATGGACTTAGCTCTCATTATTCAAAGAATTGCCATCTTTGCGATTCCGCTCATTTTCGCCATTACGCTGCATGAAGCCGCGCACGCTTTTGCCGCACGCTATTTTGGTGATAGCACTGCCTATATGATGGGACGCATGACGCTGAATCCGATCAAACATATTGATCCTGTCTGGACGCTGTTAGTACCACTGGTGCTGGTGCTCATATCGAGTCCATTTATCTTTGGTGCCGCCAAGCCGGTTCCGGTTAATTTTGGCGCGCTCAGAAATCCCAAACGTGACTCAGTGTGGGTCGCGCTTGCTGGGCCACTGGCAAATTTTGCCATGATGGTAGGCTGGGCGATGGTGGCTAAGGTGGCGTTGATGATGGGCGCGGATGCAAGTACTGGTGGGCCAGTTACCTATTTGACCTATGTCGCTTTGGTGGCACAGGCTGGCATTGTGGTTAATGTGTTGTTGATGATATTTAATCTGTTTCCGTTGCTGCCGCTGGATGGTGGGCGCATCGTTGCAGGTTTGTTGCCCAACAAGCTGGCTTATTCCTATTCGCGCCTTGAGCCGTACGGTATGTTTATCTTGATTGCGTTGCTCATTACGGGCGTGTTTGGCTATCTCATGACGCCTCTGGTGGACAGTAGCCTGAAAGCGGTATACTCTGTGATCGGAATTTCCTGAAGCGCTAATATTTGCCTACCCGCCTCCCGGCGATGTGTAGAGCGCGCAAGGATTCAGACCCGGTTGTAATTTTAATTCGCGACATGCATAGTGTGCACCATCATTTTTTGATGTTTAGCGCCTGGCATCAAAGGCTTGAATAAAAAGCCGCACGATATTTTATAAATCGGTTTGCCCAACCAAAACCAATATTAAAAACCAATAGCAAAATATTTTTACATCGTTATTATTTTTGTTTTTTTAACTTTGTTTGTAGTTAATTTTTGTTACGTCACCACACCCACCCAGCACGCAAATTTTTTGCCTAATGTGCATAAGGGCTTGATCCCTCAATATGTTTCCTGATCGCGTTTTATCTGGCATGCGCCCCACCGGGCGCCTGCATCTGGGCCATTACCATGGCGCATTAAAAAACTGGGCCAAGCTGCAGCATGAGCATCCCTGCTTCTTTTTTGTTGCCGACTGGCATGCATTGACTACTCATTACGAGACGCCCGATGTCATCGAACAATACACCTATGACACCGTGATCGACTGGATCGCCGCCGGAGTTGACCCCTCGCAGGCGACCATGTTTGTGCAATCAAAAGTGCCGCAGCATGCTGAGCTAACCTTGCTCCTATCATTTTTTACGCCGATCTCATGGCTGGAACGGGTGCCGACGTATAAAGATCAGGTTGAAAAACAAGCGCAGTTTGGACGCGATTTAACGACCTATGGATTTCTGGGTTACCCGCTCATGCAAGCGGCGGATATTCTGATTTATCGAGCCAATCAAGTGCCGGTGGGTGAGGATCAGGTTTCACATATCGAATTAACGCGAGAAATTGCGCGCCGCTTTAACCATTTATTCGGACGTGAAAAAGGCTTTGAAGAAAAAGCCGAAGCTGCAATCAAAAAACTGGGTTCCAAAAAAGCCAAGCTGTACAACGAGCTTCGCACCAAATTTCAGCAGGATGGTGACGCCGAAGCGCTGGATGAGGCTCGCGAGTTATTAAGCGAAGTGCAGAATCTGTCGATGGGTGACCGCGAGCGTCTATTTGGCTTTCTCGAAGGCGGCGGTAAAGTCATATTGCCCGAGCCACAGGCACTGCTGACAGAGACGTCGCGTTTGGTTGGTATCGACGGCGAGAAGATGTCCAAAAGCTACGGCAACACCATTGATTTGCGTGAATCAGAAGAAGGTATTACCAAGAAAATTCGCACTATGCCGACCGATCCTGCGCGCATTCGCCGCACGGATCCGGGCGATCCGGAAAAATGCCCCGTTTGGACATTGCATCAAGTGTATTCGGATCAAACCACTCGCGACTGGGTCGTGCAAGGCTGCAAGAGTGCCGGTATCGGCTGTCTCGAATGCAAGCAGCCTGTGATTGACGGCATCATCAAGGAATTAAAGCCGATGCGCGAGCGCGCCGCACCGTTTGAAGAAGATCCCACGCTGGTCAAAAATATCATCGCCGATGGCTGCGAAAAAGCTCGTGATACCGCCGAAGAAACGATGCGTGATGTGCGTGATGCCATGGGTTTGAACTACCGATGAACGACTGGCGGCAGGTGGTGTTGGTATTGAGTGCGCTGTTGTTGGGCACAAGTCAGATCAGCGCTCACGCAGTCAGCACGCCATTGCCTGCGGGCAAAACCCGGTTTAGTTTTGTAGATAAAAAGGCGATCCAACCCCCCCCGGGCGCGATCAACCAGGCGCTTTGCAATCGGTGTTGTGCGGGGTGCGGCGATGTGCTTAACCAACCCAATCATAAAGCGGGACAAACATGACGGTTGAGCTGGTGGTAAATAATGCGGCAGCGGACAACGCCATGCAGCCCTCGCTGGATATGGCCATGCCGGTCGCCCGCATCAAGGGTGAGGTGATGACCGAAATGCCGGCCGATTTGTTTATTCCGCCGGACGCGTTATCCATTATTCTTGAGCAGTTTGAAGGCCCACTCGATTTATTGCTGTACCTGATTCGCCGCCACTCGCTGGATATTCTGGATATTCCGATGGCAAGCCTGACGCGCCAGTACATGACCTACATTGAAGCGATGCGCGATACGCAGCTCGAATTGGCTGGCGATTATTTGCTGATGGCAGCCATGTTGATCGAGATTAAAACCCGCATGCTGCTGCCGCGTCCACCCAAAGAAGCCGAGCATGAAGGTGAAGATCCCAGGGCCGAGCTGGTGCGTCGCTTGCTTGAATACGAGCAAATGAAATCGGCTGCGCAGGCGATAGATACGATGCCGCGCATCAATCGTGATTTTTCAGTCGTTGATGTGATGATTGAAACCAGCCTGGTAAAGCGCGTGCCCACGGTGCTGATGGCGGATTTGACGGAGGCGTGGCGGGTGATTCTGAATCGTGCCAAGGCCACCCAAAAACATCGGGTCGGGCGCGAAGAACTTTCTGTGCGAGCGCAGATGAGCCGCATCATGCGTCAACTGGCCGGTAAAAATTACATGTTGTTCGATGAGTTATTTACCCCGGAAGAGGGGGTAGCCATGGTGGTGGTGACGTTTTTGGCGGTGCTGGAAATGGCGCGTGAATCGCTGCTGGATATTACCCAGACCTCGCCGTTTGAACCTATTTATGTGAAATTGCGCGACGCCGAAATGCCCGCGCTTGTGTCCTAATCAAGAAGTGATGAACATCATGTCCACCCTGTCCAACGCGCAAGCTAATTTGAACGCCGATGATATTCAGCCTATCCGACCGACGGAGGCTGCGCTCGTGGCCGAGTCGGCTCAGGAATCTGCGCAGGAATCTGTGCACCAACCAGCTTACAAAGTTGCGCAGGAAACTGCTCAAGACATGGCGACGGCTGATGCGTTCGCGGTTGATACGACCATCGATATTGCTGAAGCCAAGCGTGCGCTTGAGGCAGTATTGCTTGCTGCCTCGGAGCCGTTGCCATTGCCGGAATTGAAAAAAATATTCGACGGCTCCCTCAGTGTTGACATCGTGCGCGAACTGCTTGATGTGCTGCGTGAGGAGTGGGCGGGGCGTAGCGTGGAATTGGCTTTAGTTGCCAGCGGCTATCGATTTCGCATCAAGCCTGATTATCAAAAATATCTGGATCGTTTATCGAACGAAAAACCCCCGCGCTATTCGCGTGCCGTGCTGGAAACGCTTGCCATCATCGCCTATCGCCAGCCGGTAACCCGTGCGGATATTGAAGATATTCGCGGCGTGGCAGTCTCACCTCACATACTCAAAACACTTGAGGATCGGGGCTGGATCGATGAAATTGGCCATAAGGATGCGCCGGGTCGCCCGGCATTATTTGCCACGACGCGGCATTTTCTGGATGACTTGAATCTGCGCTCGCTTGATGCGCTGCCAGCGCTGCACGAGCTACAAGCCACGCTGGATATGTCGCAGGCTGGTGTTGTCGGCGCCGCATACGGTGGTGGTGAAACCCCATCCTTGCCAGGCGTCGCCGATTATGCAGGTATGTCGAACGATTCGGCTGATGGCGCTGATGAACCAGTCGATGCAAAACATAATCCCGAAAATACTGCCGCAGAAATCGAGCCGCAGGACGATCCACACGATGAGCCTCATAACGCTCAACTGCAAGCTGCTCATCAAGCGCCAAATGCTATACCGCACCATGACCATGTTGAGCCATCACCCGATCACGCGCATCCATCTAGCCTTAATCCCAACCTTGAACCCAACGGAGCCTCATCATGATTAAACGAGTCGTCATTAGCGCGCCCGCGCGAGGCTACGTTGATGGGCGCTTCATCGGCGAGGAAAAAGAACCTCGCGATGGCGTCGCCGGTGGTCGCGGACGCCGTGGTAAATCCAATGCAAACGCGGATAGCATTTTAGGCAGCGTAGCAGGCATAGGCAAAGGCCGCGGTGCTGGCAAAGGTACAGGCAATGGCCGTGCAGGTGGACGCGGTAAGCCACGCGGCGCTCTAGTTGGTGGAAGTGGCGGCGGTACGGGCGTCGCTGACAATATCGGCAACACCACGGCAAAACGTCGTGGTCGCACCGGCCAGGCTCGAGGCCTAGGTCATGCAGGCGGAAGCGCAGAAGGTGCAGGCGTTGGTCAAACGCCACGCGGACGTCGGCCGGGTGCGGGCGGCCAAGGTGGCCAACGGCAAGGTGGCCAGGGTCAAGGTCAGGTTAGAGGCGGAGGCAGAGGGCAGAGTCGGCCCCGTGGCGATGGTAACGGCAATGGCAGCGGAGCGGGCGTCAGCCCCTTGATCGGTGGTGGCATCAACACCGGTCGTGGTAGTCGCGCAGGCGGTAGCAGATCTGGCATGCCAGGTGCAATGAGCAACATAGGTGCAGATGGTCATCCGCCGATGCGTAAAAGTCGCGGCGCTAAAAAAACCCCGTTCCGCTCATCGCCCAATCAGCAGCAGCCCATGATGTCACCTACCCAAGGCGCGGATATTCGGCGTTTTGGGGATGAATCAAAATCCGGTCAATTTGCCGAAGCATTGGCCGCGAGCGCTAACGTGAAACGTGAGCGTCTGCATAAAGTATTGGCACAATCAGGTCATGGTTCGCGGCGCGATATGGAGATTCTGATTTCATCGGGCCGTTTAATGGTCAATGGTATTGTCGCTACTGCTGGTACGCAGGTTGCGCCGGGTGATAATGTGTTGCTGGATTTGCGCCCGATCAAACTTAAATTCAGTGAAGATTTACCGCGTGTGTTGCTGTATCACAAGCCGGAAGGCGAGATTGTTACCACCAGTGATCCGGGTAATCGTATTACCGTATTTGATAATTTGCCGCGCGTTGAAAATGGTAAATGGGTCTCGGTGGGCCGCCTTGATATCAACACCTCGGGCTTGCTGATTTTTACCACCAGCGGTGAGCTGGCCAATCGTTTTATGCATCCGCGTTATGAAGTCGAGCGCGAATATGCCGTGCGGATTTTGGGTGAGCTGACTGAAGAGCAGGGCAAGCGTTTGCTGGAAGGCATTGTGATTGATAGCGATGATGCGAAGCCCATTGAGCATGATGAGCCGCCTGAAGATTACGAGGAATTTGAGCGTGACGATCTTGACGATCATGTCGCCCACGCGCTGATTCAGGCAGAACATGCCGAAAATGCTCACGATGATCATGACGGTCTGGATGAACACGATCAGCAGCCCGCCGACGTTGGTAATGGTAACGGCAACAGCAACAGTAATGGCAATGTCGAGCAACCCATTCAAGCTATTGAGCCTGTGCAGGTCAGCGCACAACGGCTTGCAGCAAAACCCGCTGCGCCGATTAGAGATGGTTTAGCCAGATTTGATTCGATCGAGAAGCGCGGTGGCGAAGGCGTTAACCAGTGGTATCACGTGGTGATCAAGGAAGGCCGTAATCGCGAGGTTCGCAAAATGTTTGAAGCGCTTGGTCTTACGGTGTCGCGTTTGATCCGTATTCGCTTCGGCAAAATCGAGCTGCCGCCACGTCTGGCACGCGGCAAAATGTTGGAGCTTGAACCTGCACAGGTGAAGAGCGTGCTGGCATCAGCGGGTATGGTCATTGAAGGTGCGGCTGCGCCGTTACTGGCCGGTGCTGGCGCCGGTGCCGGTGCACGCCAGGATAGAAGCAACGGCAGACGCACGGGCCGTGACGGCAAGGCCGGACAAGATGGACACCGGGATGGTCAAACGCAAGGACAGGCGCAAAGAGCGCGACCTGTTCGCGAGCCACGCGAAGCGCGTGAACCCAGGCCAGCGCGTAACCCGCGCACCCCGCCGCGTGGATCGCAGGTGCCGCGTGATTTTGTGGCGCACGTTGATGTCCCGGCTATTTCTCAAACCGCGCAATTCGATGAAAACGGTGCGCCGATTTTGGCGGCTACGGATGGTTTTACCAATACGGTGAATTCAACCGGGCAACCGCGGGAACAACGCGATGGTCAACGTAACAAGCGCCGCTCACGCAATGGTCGCGGCACGCGTGGCAGTCGCCATGACCACGCTGATCCCTCTGGTGGCCCTGGCGGACTCGATGGCGGCGCGCTCGGCAGCTACGGTAATGACGCAGTCGGTAATGAAGTTGCCGGTAACGAGGCCAGCGGAAATCAGGGACGTTCGTTCTCAGCCCGCATCGGCCAAGATGCTGCCGGTGCTGATGATAACTTGGGTAACGCTATGCAACCGCAGCAAACTACCGATGGTGCGATGGCCGGGACAGCACGTCAGCCGAATTCAGTTAACGCAGGCCGCGGTCGCTCACGACGTAATTTGCGTGGCCGTACTTCGCGCGGGCCACGCACCGAGCAGGCTTCGCCTCGCACCGAGCTGAAGGAAAATAACGGCAATGAATAGTTGAATGGTTGGGTGATTGGGGTGCGTTTTATTGAGCAGCAGAGTTAACATCCTGATTCAATCCACGCGCCTGCTCGTACTCTAGTTGCTCAACCCAGCAGCGCCTCGCGCGTCAGTAAAAAAACCACGCCGTCTCCGGCGCTGGTTTCCAGCCAGGTCATGGCAAGCTGCGGGAACGCGACTTCCACACCATCGTGATTAAACCCGACTTCCACCACCAGCAAACCGCCTTCGGTCAAATGTGCAGGTGCATCGCGCAGGATGGCACGGACATGATCGAGCCCGTCTTCACCGCTCGCCAGCGCCATGTCCGGCTCACGGCGATATTCATCAGGCAGCGCACTCATTGATGCCGCCGTCACATAGGGTGGATTGGTTAGGATGAGGTTGTACCGGCGGCCTGTGAGGCTGCTGAATAAATCTGAGTGCGCAAGCGTGATGCGATTCGCCAATGCATAGTCAGCAATATTTATCTTTGCCACAAGAAGTGCATCGGTTGAAAGATCGACTGCGTCAATAGTTGCGTTCGGAAACGTCAACGCGGCGAGAATCGCCAAGCAGCCTGAGCCGGTGCAAAGATCCAGCACGCTCGTCACATCTTCAGCATCATCGACCCACGGCGCCAGTTCATCGCGCAGCAATTCCGCAATAAACGAGCGCGGCACAATCACCCGCTCATCCACATAAAAACGCTGCGGGCCCAGCCATGCTTCATGCGTCAGATAGGCGGCGGGGATACGTTCGTTTACGCGGCGATGGATGATATGCGTAACCGCATCCCGCTCGGCGGGGCTCACACTGCGCGGCCATACGCTATCCAGTTCATCCAGCGGTAATTTGAGCGTATGCAGCACCAGATAAACCGCCTCATCGAACGCATCGAACGAGCCGTGCCCAAAATATAAATCAGCATCGATGAATCTCTGCTCGGCGTATTCAACGCAATCGCCCAAGGTGCTCAACGATGGATTTTCAATTTCATTCATGCGTCGTGACTAGCCTGGCTGGCGGGTCCAACAAGTGCGCCATTGCGTGCCGCCAGCACCGGGCCGACGCGGTCTTCAACATATTTTTTGAGCGGCGCTTTTGCGCCAAGCATAAAAAATAATTCCGTCATGACAAACAGCGGGCCAATCGCCAGGCCGATCATGTCGTCCACAAAGGCCGGCTTTAAGCCTTCAAACCGGTGGCCCACAAACTGAACCACCCAGCCGATGCTAAAAAATGCCGCCGCCAGGCCAAGGCCCGCGC
>JAYWCO010000187.1:0-12350 GCA_043780475.1 Burkholderiales bacterium
TACAAATCGGCGTAATCAGCATCATGCGTCATGATGTCGCCGAAGATACTGGCGATGGATGATTCGGTTAACCCATATGGGACAAGTAGCGTTTGATGAGCAATAGCGAGCTGCTGGTTATTCATAAATTCCTTTAGATTCTGCTTGGGTATGGCTGCCTTGATATTGCGTGTATGAATCTTTATGCATCTTTATACGAATACGCCCAATCAATTTGAGCGCTGAAAAGTACCTGTCTGTATTAGCGGTACAACTATTTAGTGATGCCAATCGTGCGATTCGATAACGCTGGCAGACTCTTGCGCACGGTCTGCTGGTAATGCGGATTCACGCCCGCCACCACCACCCCGGAGCCGCGCGGCAGGCGATCCAGAATAACGCCCCAGGGATCCACAATCATGGAGTCGCCGTGCGTCTCGCGGCCATTCACATGATAGCCACCCTGGGCTGGTGCCAGCACATAAGCGAGGCTCTCGATCGCACGGGCGCGGATCAGGGTTTCCCAGTGGGCTTTGCCCGTGGTGGCGGTAAAGGCTGACGGGATCACGATAATGTTCACATCACCCATGGCGCGATACAGTTCTGGAAAACGCAGGTCATAGCATATGGATAATCCGATGCGACCGTAAGGCGAATCCACCACCACCACTTTATCGCCCGGCTCGATGGTGCGTTCTTCAGAAAAATTTTCGGTGCCCATCGAAAAATTAAACAAGTGAATCTTGTCGTAACGCGCCACCTGCTCGCCTTCTTTGTCGTATACAAAACAGGTATTACGTACTTTATTGGGGACACTGGATTCAAGCGGAATCGATCCGCCGATTAACCATATACGATACTTGGCGGCGATGGCTGACATCCAACTCTGAATCGGGCCATCGCCCTCACGTTCGCGCGCAACAACTTTATCGGTTTCCTTCATGCCCATGATCGCAAAATATTCCGGCAGCGCGATAATCCGTGCGCCGGTAGAGGCGGCCAGCTCTACCAAACGCGTTGCTTCTTCCAGATTCGCCTGAACATTGGGGCCGCTTGCCATTTGAATCGCGGCAATGCGAAAAAAAGTCTGCGTGGATTGCTGTGCATGCAGCAATGCTTCGGGTAAAGGCGGAGAATTTTTAGTGAGTATCAAGAGACGATCAGCCTGTTTTTTTAGGGGCGGGTGTGAGGGTAGGAGCCGGGTTAGGAGCAGGAATAGAAGCAGGAGGAGCGGGTAGTATTAATGGGGCAGCAGAATCAGCCGAAGGGATCAGCGTGCCATTTCGATTGATACGATCCACTTGCGGATTATCCCATGATCCCGAAACAACGTATTGGTAGGAAAAAATCTTCTCGACCGGATTTTGCAACACCTTCTGTCCCAGATAAACGGCCAAGCCCACTACCGGATTCAGCGTCGCCAGTCCGGCCCCGATCGCAACGCTTTCATCCAGCTTGGGCAGCACGGTCATGATCAAATTTTGCCGCTCCGACGGCAGCGACACATCACCGGCCATTTTTACATCTGCTGCCGGGCCAACCACCTGAAAATTTTCGGTAAACATAATGCCGTCTTTGACTTTGATATCACCGTCAATACGATTGAACGCAAAGCCCTGTGAAAAAATATCCCGAAAATCCAGCGTTATTCGCCGTGGCAAAGATTGCAGGCTAATCAAGCCAAGCAGCTTGCCTGCGCCAGGCTCAATTTTTGCGAATTGTCCGTTGCGCGCGCCGACTTTAAAATTACCCGACAAATTAACAAGTTGCATCTGATAAACATGCCCCGGCCAGGCGAGCTTGCCTTCCAGAGTGGCAGTGCCGCCGCGCAAATAATCGCCAAAGCCAAACTGGGCAAAGAGCGCATTCAGATTCGATGACTCAAGCTTGATATTCATCGTTGTTTGGGAGCGCGGATTGGCAAATGCGGAAGTATTGACAGCACGGCTAGCAGTATTGGCAGCCTGTGCCAAGCGCTCCGGCTCCGCCGCGCGCTGCCAGATACCATCCATATCCAGCTTCACATGGCCGTTGGAAATGGTGAGTTGATCGATCTTCCAATTTGCTCCCTGCGCTCCCTGTGGGGTAGCGCGAAGCTCCAGCTTGCCCATCCAGCGATCTTTCAGAGTGAATTGTTCAGCCACAATATCGAGCGCGGGAAACTCTGCGTCTTTCAGGTCTTTGTTTATATCAGCTATTGCCGGTATTGACACCGGGTTAATGGCTTCTTCAACCAGTACAAAATTTTTCAACCGGGCGCGTACCGAGCCGCGGTCATTGAACGCGCCGGGTCGCCAGGTAAAGTCACCAGACACTTCGGGGCTATCCACCACAAAGCGCCAATCCTCTGCACCATGGCGGCCTTTGAGGGTCATCCCTCCAAACTGTCGCCCATACGCGAGCAAACCGCCTAATTTGAAATCAAAGCCTGCAACAAATGATTCATTTTTTATGGTTGAGGGTGACGCGGGAGACGGAGATAAAGCGGGAGACGCAGTAGTTGATGGCGCATAAAAACCCTCAAACGCAGCGCGCCATGCATCAAGATCAAATTGCTTCAAGCGTCCTGTAAACCAGATGCCTTCAGGAATTGGCATATTGGTTGCTGCATCGGCTGCTGCACCTCCAGCTGCACCGATGGTGGCAATACCACCGAGCAGTGACACGGGTGCGCCCGCCGCATCGAAACGTCGCTGAAAACGAGTATCTATGCGGGTTTCAGGCTGATCAGCCGGTGTTGCTGTAATCGCTGCCAAGTTGGTAGCCTCGCTGGCCGCTGGCAGGCTTGTATTGCCTGCCAAGGTCACCCGAATCTGCTCTGTAGGCTGTGCCACATTCACAAACTGAACACGCAGCTGACGCGGCTCATTCGCGCGTTTGGCCAGCGGATAGGGTAAGGTCGACACCACGCCGACTAAATTGGAATCGACCACAATTTCGGTCGCTTTAGCTTTGGCCAAAATCTTGCCGTGAAACTCAGTCGTGCCGGTGACCTGTTGCGGCAACCGGAACGGCAGCACCTCGGCCAATTGCGCCATCTCCGCACGTGCCGTAAATTCGGTGGTCACACCGGCATCTCCACCGCCGTTCAGCGTGATCGTCACTGGGTTACCGTAAGCTATCCCTTGCAGCGCATTGCTCAGGGTTGGAGTGAGGGCCAAGGGGGCAGGGGCAGAAGCAGCACCGGCCAACGACGTGCTTTGTACACCACGCTCTGTAAACACAATCATGCCGGTCAAATTAGTCACCGTCGGGCCAATTACTGGCTTGGCGGTCGCACGCAACAGGGCATACTTGCCGTTGACTTTAACCATCTCTTTGCCGGGCACGATAGGGACAGCGAGCCCCAAATCAAGCTTGCCATAACCATCAATGGCGACCACTTTGGTAAAGCCGCCCACCGTATTAGCCAGCGGACTTTCCCGCAGGAACTTGGTAACCTCTTCGGCACGTGCATCTGCCGCAAGATTGATTGCAACCACGCCCGACTTGTCAGTTAGATCAGCAATCGCGATAGTGCTGCGTTTGATGCTGGTGTTAAGAATTTTTGCGGCGTCAATCGACAGACCAAATTTGGTGTTGTCGAAACTTAATTCGCCATTGATGTTATTGGCGGCGGGCCAATCATCGTTATAACGAAAATCGACGTCTTTGATATTGGCGCGTGCGGTAAAAGTACCGCCTTTGCCGTTGTGAAACGGGAATTCATAAAGCTCGCCTTTGACCTCAAAAGTAGCCGAGGTCATTTCACCATCCTGCAGGGCATGCTCCAGATAGGTGCGGGTTTGGGCAATACCGTTCGGCAAATATTGGCCTACAGCGGATGCCTTGACATGCGAAAACTTGCCTTTGATATCAAGCGAGCCCGGGCCTTTTTCTTCTACAGCTCGCGCACCACTAGCCCGCAGGCGGGAATAAAGCCCGGAAAATTCACCGGTTAAATCCGCATTGGCAAAATTGACATTCGCAAAATCAATCTCGATGGCATCCTGGCTTACGCGCCATTTACCGTTACTGTCGAAGGTATCAAAGCTGAGCGGCGCGCGAAAAATATGCGGCTCATCCAGCGTCATCAATTTCGACGCAACATTAAATTTTCCGCCTTTATCGTCGCCCTCAACTGTTCCTGAAAAATCGGTTATGCCGGGATTTTTGCCATCGCTGTTTAGCCCAAAACTTTTCAACGTACTTTTGATTTGATAAGCACTCGGCTTGTCTAAAAACCCGCTCCATGCAAACACGGTTTTTTTAACCATGCCACGCGGCTGATAGCGCGTCACAAGGCTGCGTACTTCTTTGCCGACCGGGAAGGATTCAATCAGCGCGGCTATCACTTTAAGATCAATATCGTTGCCGCTAATCTCACCCTTGGCTTGGGTCACATCAGTCTGGTGCTGCAAGGTGAGCGAAAAATCAGCCGGTGGCAGCACCACGCCCTCGCGCGTATGAATTTCCAACGCTTTGCTGCCCAACGTGAAACCACCTTCCTCCGCTTTGTATACGATGCGTCCGGCCAGCTTGGCAATATTTAACGGGGCCAGATCGGTATCAAGCTGCGCACGCGCGTTGATCAGGTGCAAATCAGCAGTGATCGCCCGTATGGGATTGAAGGCTTCATAGCTGTAAACCGAGGCTGTAGAGGCTGGGGCTGGCGTTGCGGAACCCGGGGCCGCTGCTGGAGCCGCCGCTAATGGCGCAATCGTGTTGTCAATTTCAACCCAGGCGCGCAGGTTGCCGGTGCCTGTCTGCAAGGCTGCTGGCACCGGCGCATGCTGGCGCAACTCGGTCAGACTTGCATCTGTCGCGGCCGCGTAAAGCGTGCCTTTGACGATCCAGCGACCCTCCACATTATCCAGCTGTAAATCACCATTTGCCTCAATTTTGCGGGCGAGCCTGACCGGTGGCGCAGCCGTAAAACCCAAACGGTGGCCACTGCCTTTTTTCTTGATTTGCAGGCCCACTTCTGTAAAACGCAACGTACTACCAGGGGTAAGCTCATCGTTCCAGGTCAGTGCGGCGTTGCGTATGACCAGCCCCGGCTGTTCCAGTAAAAATGTCAGCAACTGAACATCGTCTTCAGTCGATTTAGGCTGATTAAGCGCTCGTCCGGCAAAATAAATAAACCCATCCTGATTGCGGCTGATGGCCAATTCAGGACCGTCCAGGACGATCTCGGCGAACCGGATTTGCCCGACGATTAACGACCACCATGACAATTCAGCCGTCAAGCGCGGCAGCTTCAGCGCAATCGCGCCGGCTGGGCGCGTGAGCGAAGTGCTGCTGGCAGGCTCTAAAAAAACCACGCTTTCAAGCTCAACATAAGGCCGCACGCCAGCCCATCCACCGCGAATGACATGCACTGAAACATCCATGCCGGTGGCGATTGAAAAGCGGCTGATAATATCAGCTTGATGGCTCTCGATATTGGGTAGCAAGGCGTAGCGCAATATCAGCGCAACGATGGAAAACAAGATCGCTACGGTGACGGCTAGCCAGAACAGACTACGCGCGCAAAAACGTCCGAGATGATGTCCAAAATGAAGACCTGCTTTGATAATGACGTAACTCCAGCGGCGGTGAAAGTTGCTGCCTGACTTGGCAGAAAACGAAAAATAAAGCGTGCAGAATACGTGTTCGGAATTTGCGTGAAGAATTATGGTGCCAAGATGCTATTTTAACGGTCACTTACCCTGATAGGGCGATAACGGTGTTTTTATATATACAAATATGAACGATAGTTTCGACCGCCAACTTGTCCAAATGTTTCAGGCCTCTCGCTATGCCGACAGACTTTGCCACGCCAAGCCTGGTTTGGTGGACGAGCTGAGTAGTGTGGGTAACGAGCCTTTTAGCGTGGCCGCGATGCACCTTGTGTTGACTGCGTTGATTGACAGCACGCTACCTGCCGTGCAAGCCGAGGCGATGTTGAACGCGGGCTTGCGTCAGTTACGCCAGCGGGTCATGCTGCGGTTGATTTTTCGCGACATCAATGGCCTGGCTGATTTTGCCGAAGTGGTCGCCACTATTTCCGCATTGGCCGAGATCACCGTTAGCGCTGCGCTGCAGTTCCACGCCCTTGCCGTGGCGCGTCAGTATGGCCTCAGTGAAGCTGCGCTGGCACATGAAAACGCGCAGCTGGTGATCGTCGGGATGGGTAAGCTGGGGGCCTATGAATTAAATGTGTCGTCTGATATTGATCTGATTTTTGTGTATGCCGAAGATGGGGATGCCACCAATGAGCGCTCATGGCATGAGTTTCACGCTGAAACCGGTAAACGGGTTATCCGGGCGCTTGACCAGCTCGATGAAAATGGTTTCGTGTTTCGGGTTGATATGCGGCTCCGCCCATTTGGTGCCAGCGGGCCACTGGTGTCCAGCCTGGCATCGCTTGAACATTATTGTCGAACCCAGGCGCGGCCATGGGAGCGCTATGCCTGGCTGAAGGCACGGGCTCTCACGGGTGGTGCCGCCAGCCAAGCCAAGTTATCGAACATCGTTACACCTTTCGTCTATCGGCGTTATCACGACTATGGCGCAATTGATGAGATGCGCGATCTGCATGCGCAGATACGCGCCGAAGCGCTTAAAAAAAATCGCCTGAATGATATCAAGGTGGGCCGTGGCGGTATTCGGGAAATCGAATTTATCGCGCAACTGTTTCAGTTGGTGCGCGGCGGTCGTGATCAGGCGTTGCAGGTAGCTTCCACCCGGCAGGCATTGGCGTTGATTAGCGAACGAAATTTGCGCTCGGCGCAAACCATCGAGCGATTGCAGCAAGCCTATTTATTTTTACGCAATCTGGAGCATCGCCTACAGTACCTCGACGACGCTCAAACCCAGGCGCTACCCGTTAGCGAGCCGGATCGTGAACACATTGCGCAGGCCATGCAATTTGACGACTGGGCCTCGTTTGAAGTCGCCTTGAATAGCCATCGCGATCTCGTTACTGCCGAATTTGAATCTTTATTTTCGGTGCCCGCAGCGGGCTCCGCTGCGGCCTCAACAACACCTACAAATATTCGCGCTGACCTCAATTTGTCAACACAAGATGGCCTGGAAGCCAATATCCATGAGATTCTTGAAGCATTCCCCCTCGATAAAAAAATAGCAGATGCGATTCTGGCTCGCGTCAAAACGTGGCAACAGGCTTCTCGCACCCAAACCCTGTCGGCAAAAATTACAGCCCGGATGGAAACACTGATTCCTGCCGCCTTGCAGCAAGCACTGGTGTGCGATCAGTCCAGCAAAACTTTTTTTCGCCTGCTTGATTTGCTGGATGCGATTGATAAGCGCGAAACCTATCTCGCCTTATTGATGGAATATCCGCATGTGTTGCCGCGCATTGCGCGCATTGCAGCGACGAGCGCGTGGGCTGCCGACTTTTTAAAGCGGCATCCGATTTTGCTGGATGAGCTGATCACCGCAGCAGCGGGCGCTCTAAAAATTGACTGGCCCGCCGAGCGGGTAAAACTCGAAATCAGTTGTGATCAAGCCGCTGGCGACGTCGAGAAGCAATATGAGTTGCTGCGCCACACCAAGCAAGTCATCACCTTAAAACTTAATATCGCCGATATTGAAGGCAGACTCAGCGTGATGGCCGTATCTGACGAGCTGTCGGCGCTGGCCGATATGTTGCTGGATGTCACCCTGGTGCTGGTGTACCGCGCGCTTAACCGAACCTATGTTGGCTGGGATGCACCGACTGGATTTGCCATCATCGGCTACGGCAAGCTTGGCAGCAAGGAGCTGGGCTATGCCTCAGACCTGGATCTGGTTTTTTTAGTCGACGACCAAATAGCTGTGGGAGCTGATTCCCTGGGAACCGATTCATTTGCAAGGCTGGCGCAACGCCTGAGTGGCTGGCTCAACACCATGACGGCCGGCGGGGTGCTTTATGAAACGGATTTGCGGCTGCGTCCCGATGGCGCTGCGGGCTTGCTGGTGTCCACCGTTGCTGCATTTCATGACTATCAGCTGCATCGCGCCTGGACGTGGGAGCATCAAGCGCTCACCCGCGCCCGCTGGTGCGCGGGCGATACATCACTGGCGGCGCCGTTTGACGCCATTCGTAAAGAGGTGCTGTCGAAGCCGCGCGATCAGCCAACACTCAAGGCCGAAATTATCACAATGCGCGACAAAATGCGCGCCGAGAAAAAAGACCGCACCGATGCACTCGACTTAAAACATACCCGCGGCGGCATTGTTGATGTGGAATTTATTGTGCAATATTTAATCCTTGCCTACTCGTCTGAGCATCCAGAATTTTTAGGCAACTTCGGTAATTTTGCGCTGCTGATGCGCGCGGGCGCCATGGGCATTCTGGATGAAGATATCGCCGCGAAAGTCGCCAAGGCCTATCTTGCCTATCGTGAGCGCCAGCACCGTGCGCGCAATAACAATCAACTTAAAACCTGGATTGGTGTGGATGAACTGGCAGAAGAACGACACGCTGTAATTGCCGCTTGGGGCGCATTGCTGGGATAGTGGATTGATAGGTGGCGCGGGGACGAGGTGATAGGAGGACATCACGCCGCTGCCGATAACCATGCTGCTTGCCAATGCAGCCAGTTATTTCGCCCGTTTTTTTACAGCTATTTTTTCATCAGGCACTGATGATATTTTCGTCACGTTCTCCAGCATCTCGGCGGCCGCCTTTTTAGTGACGGCGGTAATTGTAATACCGCCTAACATGCGGGCAATTTCATCAACGCGTTTGCTGCCGGACAGCGGCACAATTGAGGTCGTGACTAGGCCATCGCGCGACATTTTAGCCACCTGGAATTGATGCATTGCGCAGGCTGCAACCTGCGGCAAATGGGTGACTGCGAGGACTTGGTGGTTGCTGCCCAGCGCCCGTAACAAGCGCCCCACCACTTCCGCTACGCGCCCGCCAATACCCGCATCAACCTCATCAAAAATCATCGTGCCAACGCCGCCTTTGGCAGACGCCATCATTTGAATGGCTAATGAGACACGGGATAATTCACCCCCAGAAGCAATTTTAGCGAGCGGACCAAGCGGCTGACCTTCATGTGCGGCGACCTGAAATTCGCAGGCTTCGAGGCCGTTTGCCGAGGGTTCACGTGGCGAGAATTCAACCCCGAATTTGCCACCGGGCATGGCGAGCTGCTGGAGCGATTTGGTCACTTCCATCGCGAATTTTTTCGCGGCCAGCTGGCGCGTATTGGTGAGTTTTTTTGCAGTTTCCAGATAAGCGGCTTCACTCACCCGCTCCTGCTCGATCAGTTCATCGAGTGATTGCCCGCCGCCCAATGCCGAGAGTCGATCACGCTTTTGCTGCATCATTTCAGGGATGCGTTTAGGCTCGATGCGAAATTTTCGCGCGATTTCCTGCACATCCGATATTTCACGATCCAGATCAGTCAGACGTGCCGGATCAACATCGAGCTTGCGTAAATAATGGCGCAATGCCGACACCGCCTCGCGCAATTCCACACTCGCTGATTCAATTAAACTAACTGCTTCTTTGAGCGCCGGATCCGTATCTGCCGCTTGGTTCAAATCCACGGCGATTTCATCGATTCGGGTGAGCGCTGCGGCCTCGGATTCTGATAATCCGTTGATGGCTGAGTCAGTGCTCGCGATCAAGCCTGCGGCGTTGGCCAGACGACGTTGATCGGCCAGCGTATCTTCCCAACGTACGGTGGAAAAATTGAGCTTTTCAAATTCAGAAATTTGATAACTCAGCTCTTCAAATTCGCGGGCGATGGCGGCTTCATTGGCCTCACGTGCGGTCCGCGTGGCCGCGAGTTGCGACCAGCTTGCATGACGCGCTGCCAGGGTTTGCAGCAGTGAGGTGTTATCAGCAAAATCATCGAGCAGGGTTAATTGCGCATCTCGCTTCAGCAGCGATTGGTGTTCATGCTGGCCGTGAATATCGATCAGGCACTCGGCCAAATCACGCGCCTGACTCAGGGTGACACTGGTGCCGTTAATGAATGATTTGGAACGACCACTGGCATCGAGCACGCGGCGGAAAATAGTGATGTTCGCATCATCATCCGCCAGCTCGTTATCGATTAACCATTGCCGGGCATCGGTGGCGGTGCGTAAATCAAATTCAGCCGTGATCTCGGCTTTAGCCTGACCAACTCGGACTACATTGCCTTCAGCACGCGCACCCAACGCCAGCGACAGCGCATCAATCATGATCGATTTACCGGCGCCGGTTTCGCCGGTGAGCGTGGTGAAGCCCGCTTCGAAATCCAGCTCCAGGCTGTCGACGATGACGAAATCGCGAATGGTCAGGCTATGCAGCATCAGGTGGTCCTTTCATTCCAATGAAGTTTGGTGCGCAGCATGCCGAAATACGAATAGCCTTCAGGATGCAATAAACGCAGCGCATGGGGATGCGCGCGGATGATCACTTCATCATCGGTTTCAGGATCAAAGAACGCCTGCACATCAAAATTCACCCGCGCATTCGCGCCACGAATCAGTTTTATGCGGACTTCAGAGGTGCTGGCAATCGCTATCGGCCGATTCGACAATGTGTGCGGCGAAATCGGCACGATTGTGAGCGCAGGCAATCCCGGATGCAAAATCGGCCCGCCTGTTGACAATGCATAGGCAGTTGAGCCCGTGGGCGTGGCGATAATCAGGCCGTCGGCGCGCAATGAATAAATGAATTCGCCATCGACCGCAACCGCAAATTCAATCATCGTGCCCATCGCACCGCGACTCACCACCACATCGTTTAACGCCACACTTTTAAAAATAGTTTCGCTGCCGCGCCGAATCTCGGCATCCAGCATCAGCCGCCCTTCTTCTGTATAGCGACCATCGAGCAGGGCCGCCACCAGAGTTTCCATTTCATCTTTGGGGATGTCGGTTAAAAATCCCAGGGTGCCCAAATTCACCCCCACCAGCGGCACCTGATTAATCGCGGCGAGCCTGGCCACCCCAAGCAGCGTGCCGTCGCCACCCACGGCAATCGCTAAATCCACACTGGCCAGTAGCGTTTCGAGCGGCAACACATTATCCGCCGCGTGGCTGAGCAACGCGGCCACGCCCGCATCGACATGCACACGATGACCGCGCGATTTCAGCAGCGCATGCAGCGCATTGAGCGGTTCAGCCCGCTGCACCCGATCCGGCTTGCCGATGATGGCAATAGTTTTAAAAAGTTTTCCCATATTTTCTGATTAAATCATAATCGTCCGTTTGTGGGCCATTTTTTTATGGGTCATTTTGTTTTTTGTTTGCAGGTTTCTACCAACGCTGGCTGGTTTTACATACAATAAGTCATGCTTTCTGAACGCGCCCAAATTCTGCTCAAATTTTTAGTTGAACGCCATATTGCGGATGGTCAACCGGTTGGCTCGCGTGCGCTCTCCAAATTTTCCGGGATGGAGCTCTCACCGGCCTCGATCCGTAATGTAATGGCGGACTTGGAAGAGATGGGCTATATCGCCAGTCCGCATACCTCGGCCGGACGCGTGCCAACGCCGAAAGGCTATCGCTTGTTTGTCGATACCTTGCTCACGATTCAGCCCTTGCAGCTAGCCGAGCATGAGCAAATCCGTGACCAATTGCGCCCGGATGATCCACGCCAGATGCTGGCCGCTGCGTCACAAATGTTGTCAGACCTGACCCACTTCGCCGGCATCGTGATGACGCCGCGCCGTCAGGGTGTGGGCTTGAAGCATGTGGAGTTTATGCAGCTATCCGAAAAGCGCGTGCTGCTGATTATTGTCGCCACCGACGGCGATGTGCAAAACCGAATTATCGTCACTGAAAAGCCCTATTCGCCGTCGCAATTGGTGGAGGCCGCGAACTATATCAATCAACATTACGCTGGCTATGAGTTCGATCAGATTCGCGAGAAAGTCAAATTTGAATTAACCCAATTGCATCATGATATTTCCACGCTCATGTCAGCCGTGGTGGATGCGCGCGCCAGCGGCACCGAATCCAGCGGCATGGTAATGTCAGGCGAGCGTAATTTGATGAACATGGGCGATGTGTCATCGAACATGGTGTCGATGCGCAAGCTGTTTAATGTGTTTGATCAGAAAACCCAATTGCTCGAACTGCTCGATATTTCACAGCAGGCAGAAGGCGTCAAAATTTTTATTGGCGGCGAATCATCGCTGGTACCGCTGGATGAATTTTCGGTCGTCACTGCACCGTATGAAGTCGATGGACAAATTGTCGGCACCGTCGGCGTCATCGGCCCGACCAGGATGGCATACGAGCGCGTCATTCCGATTGTTGATGTCACTTCAAAGCTCTTATCGGCCGCTCTCAGTCAGCACTAAAATTAACATCAGCCCAACATTAACCAACCTTAATTTATTTACAAAAGCAAGCACTGGCGGGGCGTTTAAGACATTTTTGATTCAAGAACC
>JAYWCO010000188.1:0-6434 GCA_043780475.1 Burkholderiales bacterium
AGCATCTTTGCGCGGCTTTTACCGAATGAAAATGCACCGCCGCGTCCGCCGCCCTGCATTTGGCGCATGAAGTAAATCCATACCCCGATCAACAACAACACCGGAAATGAAGAAACCAGAATGTTGAATAGCAGCGACGGCTCTTCTTCAGGCTTGCCTTGAATTTTTACGCCGGCTTTGAGCAGGTTGTCCGCCATAAATAAATCAGGCACCAGCGTAGTCAGGAACTCGCCTTTGTCGCGGGTATAAACGCGTACCGTCTTAACGCCTTCATAACGAATTTTTTCAACGCTGCCTGATTTTGCCTCCTGCATCATGGTGGAGTAATCCATCTCGTTGCTTTTTTGGCCGCGATTGGAAAAACTCATAAATGCCAGCATTAGAACAATGCCGATGACGAGCCATACACCAATATTTTTAACCCAGTTATTCACTCATGTTCCTTTACAAAATCCGCACATTGATAAGTACCAAATCGTGTACTCATCCATTACCCTACGTTGTTTTCACTTAAACAGATTTCAATCGTACACCAAACACCTGAAAACGTCTCTGCTGTTGGCAGCCCTTGCAACTTTTGCACAGACTTTACACAACCGCTATTTTGGCCGATTTAGCCACCAAATAAACCTCACGACTTTCGTCGCGCGAAGCATCCGGTTTTTTGGCTGACACATGCTGAAAATGCGATCGCAGCAATTTTATAAACGGCTCAAACCCTTCACCCTGAAAAACTTTGACGATGAAGACGCCGTTTGGTTGCAAAAACTTGACCGCAAACTCCATCGCCAACTCACCCAACGCAAACAGGCGAGCCTGATCGGTTAATGGGATACCGGTCATGTTGGGGGACATATCCGACATTACAAGATCAACTGGCTTATTTTCCAGCTCGGCAATCACCGCCTGTAAACCAGCCTCATCCGAAAAATCGGCTTCAATAAAAATCACCCCTGGAATAGCTTCCATCGGCAGTAAATCAATTGCGACTACCTTGCCGGTATTGCCTTTGCCGGTGCCGCGGCCCACCTTTTTTATCGCCAATTGTGACCAGCCGCCTGGTGCGGAGCCTAAGTCCACCACTACGGCACCCGGCTTTAAATAACCGTGTTTAGCGTCTATTTCGAGTAATTTATAAACTGCACGCGAGCGATAGCCTTCACCATGCGCCTTCTTCACATAAGGGTCATTCAAATGTCGCTGAACCCAATCGCGACTGTTTTTAGGACGGGCGTTCGCCATAGCCTTTATAATCCGTTTATGAAAATCATATTATCCCCTACCGAGCGCCGGGCGCTCCGCGCTACTGCGCATGCTCTTAGTCCTGTTGTCATGATTGGCAATGATGGGCTTACCGTAACCGTCCTCGCCGAAATTGAGCGATCTCTGATGGCGCATGAGCTGATTAAAATTCGTGTGTTTAACGATGATCGTGATCAGCGTGAAGCCTGGCTCAATGAAATCTGCGACCAGTTAGCTGCCGCACCCATACAGCATATCGGCAAACTGCTCGTTGTATGGCGTAAAAGCGAAGAAAAAACCAAACTCGCCGCCCAAAAAGCCAGCCGTCCTAAGCCGCCGCGCCTGACTAAACGCGAGGAAGAAGCCCGTGCCAGCGGCCAAAAACCGGCGACTCGTCGGCGTGTAGTCCGTAAAGTCTAACGAACCCATGATGAAACTCTAATATCGGCCGGCATCTTGAGCACTTTTTGCCTCAAGAGCCTTTCCAGCACTAGAGTTAGCTAAAAATTAAGCCGGTGTGCCATTAGGGATTGTTTGGCCCTATCAGGTTTTACCGGCTTGCAACTGTCTGACGGTGCCCCAAGCCATCGCTGCCAACACCCCAACCCCGAGCAATAGCACGCCCCACAGAATAAAATTTTTGCGGTCTGCCGCAGGACGGGCGGTGGCTTGCACCAATCGTTCGGGATAGAACTTGGCAGGCTCGACTATCGCCATCAACGGTAGCCGTTCGATCTTGAGCGTATTGGCGTCGGGCACGATGGTTTGCATCGGTAAGGCCACACTCGGCGCATTGAGATAGCCAACGGCCACCATCATTTCATCGGCCGGTTTTATGGCCGCAATGATTTCTTGTCCGTCATACTCAACCGCCGCCGCGATCAGATTAGCCGCGATACCTGCCGAGTTGGCGGGCACCTCGATTCTCAATTGTCGCGCTGATACGCCGTCGAGGCGCAGCGGCGCGTTCACCGAGGTTATGGGCTTGCCGGTCACGGCGTTTACGGTTTCGAGCCGGAATACAACCGTTTCACCGATGCGTCGCCACGCTTGTTTATCATTATCGCGGCCCAGTACCGCAATCGGCAGCAGCGTGCCCGTTTGCTCCGTCGTCAGCATCAGTGTACGTAAGCGCAATGGTGAAGCTAGCTGCCATTCCAGCGCATGAGTAGTCGCGGCAGTCGGCGCGCCCAGATTGCGTTTCGGTTGTGCAATCGGCGTGCGGCTGGATGACTTGGTGGTAATCATGGCACCACGAACAACAATAGCATTCGGATTTTTTTGCAGCGGCCAGGAAATGCGCAGGTAATTTCCTTTGATAGCTGTACCGCGCGGCAGCTCAAGGGCGGTCAGTGCTGGCGCGCTCGAATTGGCCGTATCCCCCGACGCGCTAAAGCGATAAACCGATTGAGCGCTGGCCATCACATCCCAATTCAAAAAATTGCGGGTCGTCTCAATAGTGATCGGGATCACCTGGTTCGCCGGTAAATCCATATCAAATTCGATGGCGGTGATCACGCCTTCAATTGCTCGCGTATCAAGTAGCACGGCTACCGTTGCGCCTTGGGTGGCCGTGTCGGTTTTAGAGCCGACCGTTCGATCAATCAGCACATCCATTTCATCACCACGACTTTCCACACGCACCGTCGCACGACCAGCGGCTACCGCTCTACCGCTATCGCGAATCGGGAACGCTTTAAGCGCTACCTTACCCGCGGTGGTGGCAGTGGCTTCCGTTGCGGTTGAACGCAGCGCAAACGGCACTACCTCGCCCTTGCTATTGAACAAGCGCAGATCAGCCAAGTCAGGGGTTTGGCTATGCATGATCAAATCCGCCGGCAAGGTAATACGCTGTAAAGAACCGCCGTTGGGCAGCGGTTGTGCCCGCATGGTGGCAGCCATATCGTCAAGCATGAGTTGCTTGGGCGGCACTATATTTTGCGCACCCGCCAGCATCGTCATGCACCACCCGACCAGCGCGCACAGCAACCGAATTGAATATTTTTTCATGATTTATTTTCCAAATTTTGTTCACTGTCTTGATCATCCGCAGGCGGCACAAGTGGTTTGGGCGCTGCAGGAGGGATGGGCGCGAAAAAACCGGCGATCAAAATCAATACCGCCACGCCAATAAAAGCCACTACCCGGGTGATGCCGCCCACATTTGAGATGTCGATGAAAAAAAGTTTAGCCACGGTCAGGCCCAGCAATGCCGCGCCTAACATCCACAGACCACGCCTGGCTTTACGATGCCCCATCACCATCATTACCAAGCCCATCACTGACCATAGAATCGAATAACCGGTCTGCACAAAAAATGAATTAAATAACTGATCAGAATCCCACGGCACCGCAAAGAAATGATGCGCGATCCGCAACCAGACGGTGTTGATAAATACAAAACTGAGTGTGGCATAGGGAATCCAGATATGGCGTGAACCGAGCAGCGTGCTGTCATCGCGGGCAAACCCCAAGCGCCGCATTAGCAGCACCCATGCCACGCCCACCGCGATGGTTAGCGCAACGGTGATCTCGACAGGATTGAGCAACGGAATATAAGGCAGGGGCGCGGCATTGCCATTGGACAACAGCGCCAGCGCAAAACCGCCCAGAGCCGTACCCATGACCAATGGGATCGCAGCAATAAAAATATAGCTGCGCAGATAGGGGCGTAACGGCCACACGACATTCAGCTTTGGCTCATCTTCCGCCAAAGTGTCGGCGGTGGTAGCGGTGGTGGCTATGGTGACAGAAGCGCGATTAGTGGAAACGGTAACCCAAACAATGAGCAGCGCCAGCGCGATTACCGCCGCCACCACCAACGTGACCGATGCCCATGCGGTTCGCCATAAGTCTGCATTCGACACCAGGTGCGCCAGCGCGCCACCCGCCAGTACCACCATAATCCACACACTCACCGCATGCGCCATCGCATACCATTTACCGGGGACTGCATGCTCTCGCGCTGAATCATCATTTGCATACATGAGCCAATAGTGAATCGCTAACGCCATCGGCCAGACAATAAAACCAATGCGATTAAATCCGGCATTCATATCTATCGTAGATAGCGCTGCAAACCACGCCAGCAGCGGTAACGCGATGAACGCCATGGCGCGCGCAGCTTTCCAGGCCAAACGTCTGCCGACGATAAAGCTCGCCACTGCGCTGAGTAAAATAATCATCATGATCGCGAGTAATTGGTGCGATTCACTCACCAGCGTATGATAAAAATTGGCATGTAGCACATCGCCCGAAGTCGCCACTGAAACAGACGGCAAATATCGCGTCACCTCGTTGGATAAGCCCGTGCACCACAGCACAAACCCGTACCAAACAGCCGGTGCTGCCAGCCATCGTTCAAGCACCTCGTAGCCGCGTTGCAGGCTAGAGGTAGTGTCTGCATGGTCAGCCTCACCGTTTTGATTATTGGGTTGCTCATTAGTCTCCCAACGAAGCACCCACGCGATCACAACCGCGCCCGCCGCCAGCAAGAGCATCCCCATAAACTGCGTATTCAAAAAGAACTGGGTGACCGGCGTCGCAGGCTCCCACGCATCGCCCGATATGCCAAGCAAAAACGTGATTAGCGCCACCGGTTGTAAGGCCAATCCAAACGCGCGCGCCAACCATCGGTGCTGGCGCAAACCGACCCAAACAATCGCCGCACCTTCAATCGCCCATGCCGCTGCGGTCACCTCGGCCCCAAACGCCAGCGGGATAGCCAGGGTCGCAAAGCCGACGCCAATCGCCAGCATGCTTTCACCACCGAGGCGGGTTGCAGTGGATGTGGTCTCATGGCTCGCGCCATTGTGTTGCACGGGCTGGGCACGTTGGTCACGATAAGCCTGCCACCAGGCCAGACCAAGATAAACGCCGCCCACCATCACGGCAGCGAACGCGCTGGCATAGGGTGTGGCGCGCACCATCGCCGCCTGCATGCCAAAGCCAACCAGGGCCATGCCAAAAATCAGGGTGCCATCAACATAGCCAGCACCGCGTATGTCTGCCACTGCTGCAGAACGATTCGCGTAAATCAACGCAATCGCCAGATAAATCACCCAACCAATAATCAAAAATGCCTGACAGCTAGCGTAATGAACCGACTCGTAATGATCACGCACCCAAAGCCCGGCAATGCCAAAGGTCAGGACAAAACTGACCACGCTCAGCAATCGCCAAGTCTTAAACCAGGCGATCACCAGCACCGCTACATTCAATAATACGTAATACGAAAAAAGTGCGATATGACTGCCGCCCCCGGTTGAGAGCAACACCGGCACGAGGAAGCCACCGGTGAATCCGATCACCGCCATCGCACGCGAATTTTGCAATAGCGCCAGCGTCGTTGATAACGCACACACCACACCCATGACCGCAAAAGCGAAGCCAGGATCGAGTAAATGATAGAGCTTGAACGCGGCGAAAGTGGTCAGATACAGCACCGCCACACCCGCGCCTTGAAGCGTCAACGCGTAGCCCGGTTTGGTGGCTCTGGTGCGCCAGCCGAACATCAGTAAGGCGACACCGGCCAAGCCAATGGCAGCAAGGCGCACCTCGATCGGGATAAGTGCATTATCAACCGCGAATTTAGCCAAAAACAACAGGCCCAAAAACAACACGACGATGCCGATACGCACCACGGTATTACCGCCGAACAGCCAATTTTTGGCCGCGATGATGCCAAGCTCGATAGCCGACGACTCCCTGGGCGGCATCGGGTATGTCTGCGTGGCAGGCGCTGGGCGTAACTTGACTGCTTGCGGGGTTGCAGCCGGGGTTGCAGCCTGAGCCGATGGGACCATAAAGTCAGGTTTGATTGAAGCTGCTTGGGCATCAAACGTAGCGGCTGGTTTCGCCATAGCCGCCGCTGGCCGCTGCTCGCTTGAGGATGCGTTTAGCGAAGTGTTTAACAACGCAGCAGGCGTGGGCGACTGAGCGGCCTGCCGCGCTACCTTTTGTTTACGCGCCTCTTCTGCTTCCCACGCAGCGGCGAGCGCAAGCTGCGCATCAGCGACCGCACCCTTGAGCTTTGATTTGATAATCAGATGCAGACTCAGGCCCGCAAAAAAACCAAAAAAGCCACCGACTATGGCGCCAAAAGAATCGTTGTGCCCCAAAAGCCCGCCAAAAAATGCTCCCCAAATAACACCCCATAAAATCAGCATTAGAAACCTTTCTTGTTATTCGAT
>JAYWCO010000189.1:0-5717 GCA_043780475.1 Burkholderiales bacterium
CGATAGTAAGAGACGCGCGCCATGGCGACAGATTCGCCAATCAGCTCGCCCGGTAAATAGCCTGATAGTTGCAAAAACCCTCCTAATGAAAACTGATCAAAAATCGGGATCGACTCCTTCGCCCCTATGATCGTACCGTAGCGGCCGGCCAGCGACAAAGTATGATCGCCGAATGAATAGTGGTCGCTGAAATTGAGTTCCAGCTTGCGGTAATCGCGCGCTGCGGTCAACGATTTTGTGCTGGCGTAATAATCAAAGCTGGCGGTGCTGCCTGCGCGCGGAAAATTAGCATCATCCAGGCTATCGTAGAGCACGCGCAGTTTTATGCCACCCTGTTTCAGCTTTACATTGGGAAACGCAAACGAGCCGATGTTCACGTCGGCGCTGTCGTTGCCGCGTACCAGTCCTAGGCGGGCGATGGTGCTGCGGCCAATATCGAGCCCTAAATCAACGTTAACGGTGCTGCTTGAAACATCGTATTGCGAAATACGGCGGCCTGCAGAAAATATATCGATGGGACGCCGCGTCAGCTCAACCCCGGCGGAGATATTGGCAATGCTGCCGATACTGAAAGGCTGAAAAAAATTGGAGGCGATACGCCGGTCCCGGCCAATCTGCAAGTCGTTGCGCCATTCAGCGCCAGCCTTGTTGAACTGGGTTTGTTGATAGCGCAGCAACAAATTAAAACGGCCTTCGCCGGCGGTATCTGCGGCCATGGATAGTGCAAAGCGTAGATAATTGGGCCCCCATTGCTTTTCACGCGCAGTCACGGTCAGAATCTGTCGTGCGTCAGCACCATCGCCTTCGCTGATCAGGCCGTAATTAACGCGCTCAAAATAACCCGTGCCAAATACCCGGCTAATGCCTTCGTTAATACGTTTGAAATCAATCGAATCACCTGGCTTGATGCCCAGCGTGCGCTTGAGCTCATCGGCATTGGCCCGATCCAGCCCGGCCACCCGTACCTCTGCGATTTTGGTACTCAACGCAACCGGCACTTGAATTTGCTGCAATTGCGCCTGGCGAAAGGCGGGGTAGTATTTAGGCGCGCTTAACCGCTGCAGAGTGTCGGCAATTTCGCGCGTTGCGGCTGCACCAATAGTCATGGCATCCACGGCAGAATTGAAATCGGTGGAGCCAATCGTATCCAGCGGCGGTGAAATAAGGATGTCGTCTTTTTTCAGCGTCTCGATTGAAGTACGCACATTTTGATCAGTCAGAATATTGATCATCTGTAGCGATACGCCAAAGATGGATTGCAGCTCATTACGCTTCAGCAACGGACCGGCAATATTCACGGCAATGACAATATCGGCGCCCATTTCACGCACGATATCGATGGGCAGGTTTCGGGTAAGGCCACCATCCAGATAAATTTTGTCGCCGATGGTGAAGGGCGCAATCGCGCCCGGGACTGACATGGAAGCGCGCATCACGTCGGCCAGACGCCCGCGCTTGAACACCACCATGCGACCGGTTTCTGCATCGGTCGCGACCGCGCGAAACGGTATGGGCAATTTATCAAACTCAGTAAAGCCTGCGGAGTTTCGGGTGATGATTGAAAAGAGCGTGTCCAGCTTTTGCCCGGAAATCGCGCCAGGCGGCAGGCTGAGAACGCCTTCTTTTACACCGAGCTCCAGCTTTAACAAGCGTGCCTGATCTTCCTCTTTGCGCAAAAAACTGCGATCAGCACGTGGGCTGATGTCTGTAAACAGATCATTCCAGTCTACGGTGGCCAGGCGCCGTTCCAGCTCTTTAATCGGCGTGCCGGATGCATAGGCGGCCCCCACCAGCGCACCCATGCTGGTGCCCGCGATGTAGTCGATCGGGATTTTCAGCTCTTCGAGAATCTTGATGACGCCCACATGCGCCGCGCCACGCGCGCCGCCGCCAGATAGTGCCAGTCCGATTTTGAGGCGCGGCTGTGGTTTGGGGGGAAGCGTTGCTGGCAACGTCGGCGGCAGGGCCTGGGCAGCGTTGGCAGGCGCGGCTGGCGTGACCGCTATCGGCATCTGCGCGTCAGCTACCGCATAGCTTGAAGCCCAAGCGGCCACACAAATTACCAACGCACTGATTAGCCGCATAAAAATAAATAGCTTAAAAATTTAGAAAAATAACCATAAAAAATAGGCAAATGAATTTAATATTTGCTTATTGTAGCTTGCTTGAGTAGCCTGCTCGATTCAGTCTGCTCGATGAAAAATGCTCAAGTCAGTGCGGTAGGTAAAGCGTGGCCCGGATCGATTTCTTTACCCGGTGTGGAAGGATGAATGCGAAACCAAGCCGCATAAAGAGCCGGCAGGAACAGCAGGGTTAGCAGCGTGGCGATTAACAAACCTCCCATGATGGCGACCGCCATGGGGCCGAAAAAGTCGGACCGGATCAGCGGGATCATGGCAAAAATAGCCGCCAATGCCGTCAGCGCAATCGGTCTGAAGCGGCGCACGGTTGCATCAATAATGGCGTCGAACGGTTTATGGCCTGCGCCAATATCCTGCTCAATCTGATCAATTAGAATAACCGAGTTACGCATAATCAGCCCGAACAGCGCGATGATGCCGAGCTGTGCGACAAAGCCCATTGGTTTGTTAAAGATCAGCAGGAAAGCGACCACCCCGATCAAGCCCAGCGGCGCGGTGAGCACTACCAAAATTACCCTTTGAAAACTCATTAGCTGGATCATCAATACGGTTAGTACGACAAAGATGAAGAGCGGAATACCGGCTGCAATTGATGCGCCTGCTTTGCTGCTTTCTTCCACTGCGCCGCCAATATCAATACGATTGCCTGGGCTTAAATTTGCGCGCAGCTTGTCTAATTCAGGGGTTACGTCTGCAACCACGGTCGCAGCCTGGACATTGGCTGCGCTAATATCGGCCTTCACCGTGATGGTGGGCAAACGGTCACGCCGCCAGATAATGCCTTCCTCAAATTCATAACGAATCGTTACGATTTGCGAAAGCGGCACAACCCGACCTGAGCGCGTGGGTACGGAAAGGCTTTCAAGTAGCGAAATACGGGCACGCTCGTTATCGGGCCCGCGAATCAATATTTCAATCTGCTTATCGCGCTCGCGGAAAGTGGTGGCCTGCACACCATTCAGCGAGGTATTCACAAAGGTCGATAACTCCTGGGTTGAAATGCCCAGCAGCCGTGCTTTATCCTGATCAATTTCGAGCTTGATGACCTTGGCGCGCTCATCCCAATCAAACTGCACGTTGCTGGTACTGGGGTTAGCGCGCAATACATCAGCAACCAGCCGTGCATTGGCGCGAATGGTCGGAATATCTTCGCCCGATACCCGGAACTGAATTGGGAAGCCAACGGGCGGGCCATTTTCAAGCCGCGATATACGCGTGCGGATGGCGGGGAATTCCGTATCCAGCTTGCTCAGCAAACGCTGCCGCAATTCCTCGCGCGCTTTGACGCTGTTGGCCGTCACCACAAATTGCGCCAAACTAGGCGCAGGTAGCTGCTGGTCGAGCGGAAAGTAGAAGCGGGTCGCGCCGCTGCCGACATAGCTGGCATAGTTTTCAAAAAGATTCTTTTCTTGATCTAACAACGCTTCCATTTTTTTTACCTCACGCTCGGTGGCGGTAAATGACGAGCCTTCTGGTAATTTAAGATCAATGACTAATTCCACCCGGGTCGATGAAGGAAAAAATTGTTGCTGGACAAATTTGAATGAATACAGGCTGATGGCAAAGAGCAGCACCGTAATCAAAATAACTGTTTTTCGATATTGAACACACCAGGCGACCAAGACACGAAAGCGCTTGTAAAACGGCTTGTCGTACACATCGTGCTCGCTATGAGCCTGATCATGCATGGCGCTATGGTCGGTCGCGCCGGCCGGGGCAATGCTTGCGGCCAGACGTTTACCGATCAGCGGAATGCGAGCCAGCACATCGGCAATACGGCGCATGCGCGGAGTCACGACCGGTAAGCCATCGCGATAATCCGGCAATAGTTTGTAGCCTAAATAGGGAATGAAAATAACCGCAGCGAACCAGGAAATAATCAGCGCCAGTGTCGTCACCTGAAAGATCGAGCGGGTATATTCACCGGTGCCGGATTTGGCGAGGCCAATCGGCAGAAATCCCGCGGCGGTGACCAGCGTACCTGTGAGCATTGGAAAGGCCGTGGAGGTGTAGGCAAAGCTGGCGGCGCGGGTGCGATCCCAGCCTTGCTCCATTTTGATGGCCATCATTTCAACCGCAATGATGGCATCGTCAACCAGCAGGCCGAGTGATAAAATCAGTGCACCCAGCGAGATTTTATGCAGGCCAACACCAAATAAATACATGAATAAAAAGGTTGCCGCGAGCACCAGCGGAATCGACAGCGCGACCACAAAGCCAGTACGAATGCCGAGGCTGAAAAACGTCACTGCCAACACAATAATGACGGCCTCGGTGAGCGAACGGGCAAATTCATTAATGCTGGAAGCGACCGCTCTGGGCTGATCATTCACCCGATGCAATTCGAGGCCGACCGGCAAGGTGCCTTCGAGGGTGTGCAATGCTTTGTCCAGATGCTTGCCCAGCGAAATAATATCGCCGCCTTGCCGCATAGACACGCCCAGCCCCATGGCTTCGCGGCCCATATAACGCATCTTCGAAAATGGTGGATCGATATAGCCGCGTTTGACCGTAGCAATATCGCCGATTTTAAACACGTGGCCGTTAGCGCGTAGCGTGAAGTTACGAATCGCTTCAACACTGTTCAGAGCGCCGGTGGTGCGGACGAATATCTTATCGGTGGCAGTTTCAAAGGTGCCGCCAGGCGCCACCGCGTTTTGCGCCTGCATGGCCGTGATGATGGTCGCGCCGTCAATACCGAGCGTGGCGAGCTTGATGTTGGATAATTCGATATAAATTTTTTCTTCCTGCTCGCCAATAATGTCGACTTTTGAGACATCCGGCACGCGCAGCAACTCGCGACGCAGCCGGTCAATATATATTTTCTTGTCGGCGTATGAAAAACCTTCGCCGGTCAGCGCAAAAATATTGCCAAAGGTATCGCCGAATTCATCATTGAACAGCGGCCCAATCGCACCCTGCGGGAGAGACTGGCGAATATCGCCGATGCGCTTACGCACCTGGTACTGCGTCTCCGGCACGGCGGAGGCAGGTGCTGCATCGCTGATGGCGAAAAAAATTAATGATTCACCTGGCCGTGAATAGCTGCGCAGGAAATTGATATTCGGTACTTCCTGTAATTTTTTTTCCAGCCGCTCGGTAAGTTGTTGATCCACATCCGTAACCGATGCGCCTGGCCAGATGGTGCGAATGGTCATAAATTTAAATGTGAACGGTGGATCTTCAGACTGCCCCAGCCGTCCGTAAGAAGCGGCGCCGATCACGCCCAAAATAATGATGAGATACAAAATCAGCGGTTGATGACGCAATGCCCATTCGGAGAGATTAAAATTTTTCATATTATTTTCGGTGCGAATTTTGGAGGTGAAATCTGCTTGGGCTTGCGGACTGGTTAGCGTTTTTGTACGACCGTTTTTGCTACCGCCGGGGGTAAATACGCAACTTTGCCATCGCCTTTAATCAGCTCATCCATAATCGGCTTGACGATTTCCCCTTCGCGTAATTTGTGTACGCCCGCCGCCACAATAAGATCGCCCGCTTTGATGCCGCCCGTAGTGCCCGGCTGCGGTTCAATAAACGCTGAGGTCTCCCGATATTGCAACACCGTCACCGGTT
>JAYWCO010000190.1:0-3826 GCA_043780475.1 Burkholderiales bacterium
GGCGTTGGCGCAGTTATTTTATGAGTCTGGTCGCTCGCTGGATGCTGTAAAAAAGCTTCGTTAGTATTTTGACTGACGAAGCTTTTTTTATGGAAATGAATGCGGCCGGAAAAATAGCGAGGTAGATGAGGTATGGGCAGGGTACATATTTGACGTATATTTATGGGTACGTGATGAGGCGAATAGGGTGATGAACAAGTGATCGCAATTCCACAATCTGGTTTGATCGCGCCATTCAGGCGGGTTATTCATTCGGCAGGCTCGGTAAGCCGTGCTTGGCTGAATCGGCTGATGACCTCAGCGATTATCTGGTCATGCGCCGCCGCTGTCCTGCTATGCGCGTCTTTGGCGCAGGGCCAAACCGCCGCGACAGAATTGAACAAAGCCCCGGCTGAGCTATCCAGCTATAAGCTTGGCGTAGGCGATGTCATCACCGTGCAGGTGGTGGGCGAGGACGAACTTAAACGCGAGAAGGTTCGCTTGTCTGATGCGGGCACGCTGTCATTTCCTTACCTGGGTGAAATTCGGGTACGTGGTTTGACCGTTGGCGAGCTGGAAGATTTTATTACCAAGGGCCTGAAGGTGCGCTACCTGCTGAACCCGCAGGTTAATGTCACGATCAATGAATACCGACATTTTTTTGTCAACGGTCTGGTCGATAAGCCGGGTGGTTATCCGTTCACACCGGGCCTTACCGTGCGTAAAGCGATTTCCATTGCGGGTGGCTTTAAGGAGCGCGCGTCGAAAGAAAAAATTAACGTAATTCGCGAGGAAGATACCAAGGGACTCTCGCAGCGCGTGAGCCTGGACGCACCCGTGCGGCCCGGCGATATCATCACCGTTGAAGAAAGTTTTTTCTGATGAATGATCGCAGTTTTAATAATCCGACCGTGACCTCGCCGCCACGCGCAGGTGGAGCGGGTGGCATGCACAGCATGGTCAATGCGTTCGATCAGCCGCTGCCGAGTGAGACTCTGGATTTGGTCGAATATTGGCGTTCAATCACCAAGCGCAAGTGGAGCATTCTGGCGCTGGTATTGTTGGTCACGTTGCTCACCACGCTGGTGGTGTTTTCCCTGCGCCCCACCTATCGCTCCACCACTACGCTGCTCATTGAGCAGGGCAAATCGAAAGTGGTTTCGATTGAAGAGGTTTATAACGGCATGGGCGGTAACCGCGAGTATTACCAGACCCAGGTTGAGATTCTGAAATCAAATGAGCTGTCACGCAAAGTGATTCAGAAACTTGAGCTCAACAAGCATGCTGATTTTGATATGCGCCAGGATGCAGCGCAGCCGTGGTGGCCCACTCAATGGTTTAAATCCAACGTGCCGCCCAGTGATGATGATGTGCTTAAAGCCGCACTCAAGCGCTTTGGCGATAATTTGCAAATTCAGCCCGTACGTAATAGCCAGTTGGTGCAAATTAGTTTTACGGCATACGACCGTGAGCTGTCCGCAAAAATACCCAATATGCTGGCTGAGCTTTATATTGAAAGCGATCTCGAAGCACGCGTTGCCATGACCCAAAATGCCAGCGCATGGCTAACGGAGCGCATGGGCGATTTACGTAAAAAATTGGAATCATCCGAAAAATCGCTGCAGGATTATCGCGAACGCGAACGGATTGTGGACGCAAAAGGCCTGGTGCTGTCGGGGGCCTCAAGAGCGCTTGAAGATGCAACCTCAAACCTGGTATCCGTACGCGCCAAACGCGCCGAGGCTGAGGCCTTATACAACCAGGTGCTGGCGGTCAAGCAGGGTCGAGCCACTGGCGGCTATGAGTCGATTCCCGCGGTATTGCGCCATCCTACGGTTCAGCGGCTCAAAGAAAGTGAAGGCGATGCCGAGCGCAAGCTGGCCGACGCGTCTAAACGCTATGGGCCGGAGCACCCCAAAATGCTGCAGGCCAATGCCGAGCTAGCCGCTGCCCGTGAAAACGTGAAACGACAAATTGACGCCGTGGTGGCAGGTGTAACCAAAGAATATGAAATTGCCAAAGCCAATGAACAAGCCATCGAGCGTGCGCTGGGGCAAAGTAAAGCCGAGATTCAAGGGTTGAACCGCAAGGAGTTCCAGCTCGGTGTGCTGGAGCGCGAAGCGCAGGCCAATAAACAGCTCTATGACATGTTCGGCAATCGCGCGAAAGAAACCAATGTGGGCGGCGAATTGCAGTCCACGGTGGCGCGTGTGATTGATCCGGCGACCGTCCCGAACAGCGCGTACGCGCCCAAGAAGCCGCAGATTGTCGGCATTGCGGCAGTCGTCGCCTTGCTGATCGGGATGATGTTATCGCTGCTGCTGGATCGTCTCAGTAACACCATCCATACCGCAGGTGAAGTAGAAAGCCGACTGGGCTTGCCGATGCTGGGATATCTGCAAAAAATAACGGGCTTGGGCAAGAAGAGTACGAAGTCTGAAATGGCTTTTTTGAATGACAATCAATCGATGTTTTCAGAATCGATTCGTACACTGCGCACCAGCGTATTGATGAGTGCGCTCGACACGCCCAAAAAGGTCATTGTCATTACCTCATCGGTGCCTGAAGAAGGTAAAACCACGGTGTCGTTTAATCTGGCCTGTGCGCTGGCGCAGGTTAAACGCGTATTGTTGATTGATGCTGATTTACGTCGCCCCAAAATTGGCCGCCTCATTGGTCGCGATAAAGCCGCACCCGGGCTTTCGCATTTGGTGTCGGGTGTGGCAGCGCCGAGTGAGTGTGTGGTCAAGCACGAGCAGGGCGGTTTCCATATTTTGACAGCAGGCTTTGTGCCGCCGAACCCGCTGGAACTGCTCTCGTCTGAAAAATTTGCCGAGATGCTTGAGAAGCTCCGTGACGCATTCGATGTAGTGCTGATTGATTCACCGCCGGTACAGTTGGTGAGCGATGCGGTGGTGCTGTCACAGCTTGCCAGCACCGTGATCTATGTGGTCAAAGCTGACTCAACTCCATATCCACTAGCGCGCAGCGGCATACGTCGCCTCGCCATGGGTAATGCGCCATTGCTCGGCGTTGTGCTTAACCAGCTTGATCTGGAACGGGCTGAAAAATATTACGGCGAATATAGTGGCTATGGTCGCTATCGCGGCTATGGTAGCAAGGGCCATGCGTACGGCTATCAAGCGGACGCTGCTAAATAATGAACGCGCAGCCGATCCTCACCAGAAGCAGCATGATTGCGCGCGGCATGGCGATGTCGGTTGCACTGTTGCTGATGTTGGCGGCGCTGCTGGCAGCGCGTTGGGGCTGGTCCGCCGTCATTGCTGCGCAGGCAGGGCAGGCGCAACAAGATCAGCGCAATCTGCTGATGCGTACCGGGCAGACGCCATCACCAGAAGCGCTGCATGCGCAATATGAACAACTTGCAATGGCGCAAAAGCTGGACCCACAGAACCCGGCCTTGATGGAATTAATGGGGGAATTAGCAGAAGAAATGATGGGTCAGTTTTTGGCTGCGTCCATCCCTGCTGAAAATCTGTCTGGCCGCGCCATTGTTGAATACGCCAAGGCGGTTATCGCGCGCCCGGTTTCGCCGTATAGCTGGGCCAACTTCGCGCGGGCCAAATATCAGGCGGGGCAAGTTGACGCAACTTTTTATGCAGCCCTTGAAAACGCAGCCAAGCTGGGGCCGTGGGAACCTGAGGTACAGTTTGCGGTAATGGATCTGGGTTTCGCGCTGTGGGATGAGATGCCAAAACCGATGCAGCCGATGATCAAAAAAGTCGCCGCTAACGCTGAACGACGCTACCCTGATCGCGTCATGACGATAGCGGCGAAACGTGGCAAGCTGGGGTTAGTGTGTGATTTTGAAAAGCTGGCTAAAATG
>JAYWCO010000191.1:0-3095 GCA_043780475.1 Burkholderiales bacterium
TTCAGGATCCATCAGCAGCGCGGTAACGTGCTTGATTTGCTGCTCAGTCAATATGCCGCCGTGCCCGAAACGCGGCATATTGGAGCATGCCGAAAACGCCTCAGAGTTTGAAATTTTGCCGTAGGTGTACTTAAGAATGGCCTCAGAATAACCGCGTACTTTGCCGAAGTTGTACAAGCTGGGGCCAATGTTGCCGTAGGACAATTCTGTTTTCGTGAGCTGGTGACAGGCATAACAATTGCCCCCTGCGGGCGCTTCCGGATTGTCGCTGAATTGTTTGCCGACGCCGGACTGGGCAATTTTTTCGCCCTCTTTCCAATCGCCCAGCATTTTTCCGTCAGCCGGATACTTCAACAATTTCTGGTTTATCGCTTCGATCCTGGCACGCACCGCTTGCGGCGGATTGTCCTGATATTGCGAACACAGCGCCTGCGTCTCGTCCTGTTTTAAACGATCTACCGAAGCCTGACCACGGGTTTTAAAAGAGGCCTGCATCATCTCCTGTGCAGCTTTGGTCAACGCTGCGTCTTTGCGAGGATCAATTTTCACATCAACTTTCACGCCTGACTTGACGCCGGATTCCGCCGCCAGCGTCATACCTGAAGCCGATAAAAATATGGCCGGCAGCACCGCAAGCACTTTTCTGTTCATCATTTTTTGAATATTCATATTGATTCCTGCTTATGCAGTACTTAGCGTTTAATCGCGGGCGCATTCATTACGCCGCCATTCGCATTTTTGGCCAGAAACATCGTTAGCGCAATCGAGGCTTCCGAGGTAAATTCCAGCTCAGGGAAACGCTGCTGACGGAAGCAATCAAATAGCCGCCATTGAAACGAACGGGTCTCACCTTGTGACACCCGGTAGGCAGGCCAGGTAGTGTAAGCACTTTTGGCGGGCTCTGGCTTTAACAGGTTCGGCAAGGCTTGCAGGCGAATGCGCTGACCATCGGCACCATGACAGCTTGCGCACGAAAAATCATGCGGTCCACCGCGATGAAAAAACATCTTTTTGCCCAGCGCATAATATTTTTTCTCGTCGTGCTGATTGCCCGCCACATTCATTTTCATGCCTCGCGACGAGCCGGCAATATACGCCACCAATGCTTCCATATCGGATTTATTATCTGGGCCGCCGAATGGATTTTTTTTTGCTTGATCATAGGTAAACCCTTGCTGCGTCACCATGCAAGTCACCAGACGGCTTTCCAAGTCTTCAACCTTATCGGAATCAGCAAAAAATTTAGGCAGCACAGTGTAAGCGCCTTTCACCATGCCCGCACCCAGGCCCAAATCGCACTGCTCAAGCGAGACCATTTTCGGACCTCGCTTTTGCTTCCAGAGGTCCTCACCCCGCGCTTCCCATAACTCAGCAGGATTGCCATCACCCAGCGCTTGTCGATAGCGTTCAATTTCTTTAACTGCTTGATCGCCACCTTGATTGGTAAGCGAGCTTTGCGCAAAGCCGGGACTTGCTGCTGCCATCAACAACAAAGCTACAGCGCCCATTAAAATCCACATGGGTTTATACATCATGGGTTTATTCACATTTCCTCCGATGTTTTTAAAGCAATGCCTGCGCACACACTCTTTCAAATTCAATTGCGCTTACGGCTTGAGATAAACATAGCCGTCTTTGGCCTGAAGGCGCGCCACCTCGGCCACCCCGCTAGGCACCAGCTTGGCCTCTTCAATCACCCTTTTCGGATCAATCATGCGGCGATCCAGTGTGACTTTACAGACCCGGAATGCAACGCCCAGCCTGACCAATTCCTGCACATTGGCGTCAAACAAATTGCCGTTTTTATCCTTCGCGCCATCGAGCAAAAAATCGACGCCGGCACCATGGGTCACCACGATAATTTTCACCGTCGGATCAGCCGTCAAATGATTGCGTATATTTCGCAATGCGGCAGTCGCTTGTTCGATCCCCTCGCTGACGTGATAAACCACTTTGACAGGTTCATCGCTGGCGGCGTCCCTGCTGGCGACTTTGGCGACATCCTGGGGAGCCGCCAATACTGACACCGAGGCCAGCATCAACGCGGTCATAAATGAAAACATGCGAGAACCCAATACAGCACGCATCTTAAGCTGCCGCTGTAATCAGCGCTTCATCTGTGCGTTTATCACCTTTGTTGTCCACCCAGGTCACGATAACTTTATCGCCCACCTTGGCCCCGCTAAAGCGGAATGACAGTGTTGGGTTTTTTGATACGGATGGGCCCCATTGTGCCGACAATACTGTTTTGCCGTTACAGGTGACCGTCACATTTTGAATAAAATGTGACGGAACGATTTTGCCCGCCGCATCTTTACGCAACCCGGTTTCCATTTCATGCGCAATCAGCACCCGGACATCAACTTTATCACCCGTCAATTGGGCACGAATTCTCATGGGATCAGACATTTTTTTCTCCTTAGCTGCAAACGCCTATGCTTCATTAGCAGCATCTGCAAAAAATACTTTTTTGAAATTTCTTACGCTAGTGCTTGGCGCCATGGTTTTCGATGGCCACGATAATAGACACCTTACCCGCCACAGCCACCCAGCGTAACTTTGACTTCTTTTACCGCGTAAAAGAATTTACCGTCAGCTTTGACGAGCGCATACACATTGGAGGTCTGGCCCATTTTTACGCGCGTTGTAATGGTGGGATCGGTGCCATCAGGAATTATAAAACTGGCTGACAATGCATTCGGGTTTTTCTCAACCAAGATCGAAATGGATTCTGTTTTAGGAATTTTGCTGGTAGCGCCCACCGGCACGACTGCACCGTTTTCTGCAATATCAGGGGCGTTAACGAATGAAATATCCTTTGATTCTGTGGCCGTGGTGCCACCCAATGATTTCACCACATCGTTAAGGGTTTTGACCTCAAACGCAGATTTATTCCATTCTTGCGCGAATACCCTATCGGTCTTGAAAAGCCCGGCGGATGCGGCGAGCGCCATAACCATGGTGCCACCGGATGTTTTTAATGCGTCCCGTCTGTTCATGTTTTCTCCTGACAAAAATTTTGCTGATTTTATTCAACTCCCGCTACTTGTTTACCGAGAGCATCAGCAATAATACGCTGAAATAAATAGCATCCT
>JAYWCO010000192.1:0-3175 GCA_043780475.1 Burkholderiales bacterium
CACATATGTTAGGTCAAGGGTTGTTCGATTTTGGTATTGAGCCCGCACGAATGCGCGTGACTGTTTTGCCAGTCGCCGCAGTGGGCGTAGCCCAAACCAACGCCTGAGCACTGAATATTTACGTAATGACAATATGACCGAAACTACCCAAGCCAGCGGGCAGGATACCTTCGTTTCGCATCTGGTGGAATTGCGTGATCGACTGGTCAAAGCCATTTTTGCATGGCTCATCGTGCTGATTCCGCTGATCACGCCGCCGTGGTTTTTGGCGGGCAAGATATACGATTTTGTCGCGCAGCCGATGATTGATGCATTGCCGGTCGGCTCCAAAATGATTGCAACTGGCGTGATTGCACCATTTTTTATCCCCCTCAAAATTGCCATGCTCGCGGCATTTTTAGTGGCGTTGCCGATTATTTTGTATCAAGCCTGGGCGTTCGTCGCGCCAGGGCTTTATAAACATGAAAAGCGCTTGGTGTTGCCGCTCATTTTTACCAGCACGCTGCTGTTTTTTGTGGGTATGGCGTTTTGCTATTTCTTTGTGTTCAAGATGGTCTTCAGCTTTATTGCGCAGATGGCGCCCAGCTCGATTACGGTCGCCCCCGATATCGAAAACTATTTCAGTTTTGTCATGGGTATGTTCCTGGCATTCGGGCTCGCGTTTGAAACCCCGGTGGTGGTGGTAGTGCTGGTGGCCACGGGGCTCGTCAGCCTCGCGACCTTGCGCGAGGTGCGGCGTTACGTGATTGTCGGCGCATTTGTTGTGGCGGCTATTGCCACCCCGCCTGATGTTACGTCACAGCTAGCGCTCGCTATCCCGCTTTGTATTCTGTATGAGCTGGGAATTATTTTTGCGCAGTTTTTTGTCAAGCCTAGCGTGGTAGAAACGGCTACAGATTAAGGTTTAGCGAAACTTTAATGTAGTTTTAACGCAGGCATAGTTAAGTCGCTAACGGGTCTTGGGCACATTAGGTCGCTTGCCAATATTCACGGTTAACGTCATTTCCTGCTGATTGCGAATCACCAGAAATTTTGCGGCGGCCCCCGGCTTTAAACCGGCAATAACTGCCATGGCGGCTACACTGTCCTGAATGGGTTTGGCGTCAATTGAGGTAATGACATCGCCTGCCTTTAAGCCGGCTTTATCTGCAGGATAACCCTTACTGACCCCTTCGATCAAAGCGCCGCGAGCCACCGTGAGCTTCAACGCTTCGGCCAGTTCGGGCGTAATATCTTTGGGCGTAATACCCACAAAGCCACGTGTGACCGAGCCTTCCGCGATAATCTGCTCCATCACGCCTTTAGCCATTGAAACAGGAATCGCAAAGCCGATCCCTAACGAGCCGCCGGATTGGGAATAAATAACACTGTTAATGCCAATCAAATTACCGTTAACATCGACCAATGCGCCGCCGGAATTACCCGGATTAATAGCAGCATCGGTCTGAATAAAATTTTCATAGCGGTTCACGCCCAGACGATTGCGGCCTAAGGCGCTCACAATGCCCATGGTCACCGTCTGGCCAACCCCAAACGGGTCGCCAACGGCCAGCACCACATCGCCTACTTGCGCTTTTTCGGATTGACCAAAAGTGATGGGAGTAAGGCCGGTACCTTCGATTCGCAATACCGCCAAATCACTTTCGGGATCCGTGCCCACCACTTTTGCCGGCATCACGCGACCATCCGCAAATGAAATTTGGATGGCGCTGGCACCATTCACCACATGGTCATTGGTGAGTACGTACCCTCCTTTATCGTCAGCATTGACGATAACACCCGAGCCCAACCCTGATTGTTGATCAAGCTGTGTATTGCCGTCCTCTTCAGGCTGAGGGAAAAAGCGGCGAAATAACGGATCGCCCAGTAATGGGTGTCCCTTTGGCAAGCGCACGTCACGCGAGGACGATACATTAACCACTGAAATCATCGCCTTGTTGGCGGCTTCAGCATAGCTGGTGCGAGCCGCACCGCTATTGCTGATGCTGAGCAATCCGCCGGGCAGCAAGGATTCGCGGATTTCTACGACATTTTTGCGCCAGGGATTCCAGTCGGGACGAATTAAAGTCACCACAAACACAATGGCAAGCGTGATGGTGACAAATTCAGCAAAAATAACCCAGAGACGACGCATAAACTTTAGCCTAAGATAAACCAAGGAGAATCAGGAATGAAGAAAAAATTGCTCGCTCGGATGCAAGCCGCAGGATCAGACATGCCTATTTTAGGGCAAAATCTCAAAAAACAATGGGGGCGTTCCGACCGGCAGGCCCCATCGCATCAACATCTTACGTCAACAGACTCATACCCAACCTAATACCGCCGCTTATGATCATAATGACCCGCTTTAATCCAGAGCTGCGGGTAAGTGCGGTTGCGGTTGCAGGTGCGACTTGGTCATTTCACTATTTTTTAAGTGAATCGCGAATTTCACGCAGCAACACCACATCTTCTGGCGTAGCGGCCAGTGCGGCTGGCATATTTTTTTTAAATTTATTCATTTGCTTGACCAACAAGAAAATAATGAGCGCCAGAATCGCGAAATTGAGCGCGACCGTGATGAAATTACCATAGGCAATTACAGCACCCGCTTTCTTGGCTTCGGCTAACACCAAGCCGCTGGCTTGACCGTTGAGCGGGACATACATGCTCGAAAAGTCGAGCCCGCCAAATATTTTACCCACAATCGGCATAATCAAATCCCCCACCACAGAGTCAACAATTTTGCCAAACGCCGCGCCAATAATCACACCAACGGCCAAGTCCATTACATTACCTTTGACCGCAAACTCTTTGAATTCAGATACAAAACTCATGTTTAACCCCTTTATCCTTATGCACGGTATATTTTTGAAAATCGATTTAAATGGCCTAAGGAAGGTATGCCCTGCTGCATTGAGTGTCAAACAATGATCGGCGGTTTCACGAATATTTACTGATTACAGCCAATTACGCCTGCCTCGCCGACGCCGCCTATGCCGACGGCAGCGGGCCGCCAGAGACGCTGAAAGCCGTTTAGGCCCATCAAAATCAGCCTTGGTGCTACAAAACTCAGCATATAACCCAAGGTTTATCGCTCAGGGGGCTTAAGTTTATGCCTCGGTTCGGATAAAATAGCGATTCTACGCGTTGCTCTCAACACCGCATTGCAAACCCTACTCCGGCATTTGCAGCG
>JAYWCO010000193.1:0-1950 GCA_043780475.1 Burkholderiales bacterium
TTTTTGCGTAACTGCAATAAAGCGGCGCTACTGGCTCGCGGTGAGTATTTAGTCATCCTGAACAATGACACCATCGTCACCGCAGGCTGGCTACAGGAAATGGCGGCGGTGTTCGATAGCCAAACCGATACCGGTATGGTGGGTTGTAAATTAATTTATCCTGACGGCTCGTTGCAGGAAGCCGGCGGCATTATTTGGCGCGATGGCTCGGGCTGGAATTATGGCCGCAACGATAAAGCCGATAAACCTGAATACAATTATTTACGTGAAGTAGATTATTGCTCTGGTGCGTGTCTGCTGATACGCCGCGATTTCTGGCAGGAGTTGGGTGGTTTTGATGAAGCATATGTACCGGCCTACTATGAAGATGGCGACTTGGCGTTTCGGGTACGCGCAGCTGGCAAACGGGTGTTTTACCAGCCGCGTGCGGTGGTGGTGCATTTTGAGGGCAAGAGCTCCGGCACCGATTTAAACCAGGGTATAAAAAAGCATCAGGTCATCAACCAGGAAACCTTTGCAAACCGCTGGCGCAGTGTGCTCGCCAAGCATCGTATCAATGGCCTGTCGCCGCAATTGGAGCGTGATCGTTACAGCAAACGCCGGGTGCTGGTGCTGGATGCTTGCATGCTCACGCCTGATCAGGATGCCGGCTCGTTACGCATGTTTGAGATGCTGAAAATCATGGCGGGATTGGGCTGTAAAGTCACGTTTGTAGCCGACAACCTGGAATATCGTTCGCCCTATACGCAGCAGATTCAGGCGCTTGGGGTTGAGGTGCTATGGCATCCATTTTATTCATCAATCACGGCATTGCTCGAGCGCACCGCCGCCCAATATGATGTGATCATGCTGTCGCGAGCGACCGTTGCGGTGAAGTATGTTGACTTGGTCAAACGCGTCGCACCGCGGGCCAAGCTGGTGTTCGATACGGTTGATCTACATTTTCTGCGTCAACAACGGCTGGCGGATTTAAATCCTGAAAATCCTTGTCCCGCGTTGTTAGCCGCTGCTGAGGCCATGAAAAAACAGGAGCTGGACATCATGAATAAATCAGATGTCACGCTAGTCGTTAGCCCGGTGGAGCAAGCATTGCTGGACACCTTGGCACCGCAAGTGCGCGTGAATATTGTGTCTACCATTCATGACACGACGCCAGGCCCCCAATCATTTGCCGAGCGGAACGGGATTTTGTTTATTGGCGGTTTCCGCCATCCGCCTAATCTGGATGCGGTGACCTGGTATTGCGAAAATGTGTTGCCGATTATTCGGCAAAAAGCACCGGGACTGATCACCACCTTGATCGGCAGTAACGCGCCGCCAGCCTTGCAAAAATTTGCCGCACCGGATTTTGTGATTGCCGGCTTTGTGTCGGATGTCTCACCTTATTATCAAGGTGCACGCCTGTCGATTTCACCTCTGCGCTACGGCGCCGGGGTGAAAGGCAAGATCAATATTTCGATGCAATACGGCGTGCCAGTGGTGGCAACCACGGTTTCGGTTGAGGGCATGTTTCTGCGTGATGGTATTGACGCACTGGTGGCAGACACGCCAGAAGCGTTTGCCGATGCGGTGATCCGCGGCCATGCGGATGAGGTGCTGTGGAATTCGCTGTCTAAAGCGTCGTTGCTTAATATTGAAACCTATTTCTCAAGCCGCCGTGCCCGTGAAGCGTTGGCCGGGGTGCTGGATTTGGCGTAGATTTAGTGATGGGTGCGCACCTATATTCAGGACTGAATTTAACCTTAAGTCCGTAAGATTTTTACAACGCAATATTTATACCCACCGCAGGCATGCCCGGAAACTGTGAGGCTACGCCAGCCAACGCATCTGCCACCCGATCCCATACCATCTCAACGCTGATATCCGCCATTGGCACAGTCGCATCGGTGGTGGTGCCTGCCCGTGGATGATCCACCACATACAATGCAGGATGCTGCAGCGGCTTGTAGA
>JAYWCO010000194.1:0-2507 GCA_043780475.1 Burkholderiales bacterium
TCTTTTACGCTGTGCTGGGTCGGCTTGGTTTTAATTTCACCGGCGGACGGAAGATACGGCACAAGCGTCAAATGGATGTAGCAGGTGTTTTCACGACCCAGCTCAACACCAATTTGGCGAATCGCTTCCAGGAACGGCAGGGATTCAATATCGCCCACTGTGCCGCCGATTTCGATGATGCCAACTTCAGCGCCGACCGTAGCCGCGTGAATGGAGGTTTTAATTTCGTCGGTGATATGCGGGATCACCTGAACCGTGCCGCCCAGATAATCACCACGACGTTCTTTGTTAATCACCCGCTCATAAATTTGGCCGGTGGTGAAATTGTTTGCTTTTTTCATCTTCATCGAGACGAAGCGTTCATAATGGCCCAAGTCAAGATCGGTTTCGGCCCCGTCTTCAGTCACGAAAACCTCGCCATGCTGGAATGGCGACATGGTGCCCGGATCCACGTTGATATACGGGTCCAGCTTGACCATGGAGACTTTGATACCGCGGGATTCGAGAATGGCCGCCAGCGAAGCAGCAGCGATCCCCTTGCCGAGAGATGAAACGACACCGCCAGTGACAAAGATGTATTTTGTCGTGGGATTCGGTTGGGTCATGGGAGCCATGAGATATACCCCGAGTAGGAAATAGAAATTATACCGCAGCCGACATTTTTACTCCACCTAAAACTATCCGCCCCGCCTGATTCCATTAAACTAGTGCTATGAAAATTCATGGTAAACCTCGCACCAGCATTTGGGCCAACCACGCGCATCGCAGCGTATCCATCATTGACCAAACCCTGCTGCCATTTGCGTTGGAAGAGCATGAAATGGTTTCGCTGGAGCAGGCATGCGAGGCTATTCGCGCAATGCGGGTACGCGGCGCACCGTTGATAGGCATCACCGCTGCGTATGGTGTCGCGCTGCAAATGAAAACCGATTGCACCGACCATGCGCTTAAGGCCGCTTGCCGTACCCTGCTCGCTACACGGCCGACTGCCGTTAATCTGGCTTGGGCGCTGGCGCATATGCGGCAGGTGTTGACGCCGCTTGATGAGCTGGAGCGCGCCGACGCGGCCTGGGAGGAAGCCGAAAAGATGGCGCGTGATGATATCGCCACCAATGCCGCAATTGGCCAGCACGGGCTTGAGCTGATCCGCGCGCTTCACGCCGAACATCAACGCACCATCAATATCCTGACACATTGCAACGCCGGTGCGCTGGCTGCCGTCGATTGGGGTACCGCGACCGCGCCGATTTATCAGGCGCATGATGCGGGCGTGCCAGTGCATGTGTGGGTTGAGGAAACACGGCCGCGTAATCAGGGCTTGTTGACGGCTTGGGAATTGCGCGAACACGGGGTTCCGCATACCTATATTGTGGACAATGCGGGCGGACATTTTATGCAGCAGGGCCAGGTGGATATGGTGATTGTCGGGGTGGATCGGGCCTCGCGTGCGGGTGATATTGCGAACAAGATTGGTACTTATCAAAAAGCCCTGGCGGCGCACGATAACGGCATTCCTTTTTATGCGGCCACACCTTCGTCAAGCATAGATTGGCAGCTAGACAATGCACTGACAGACATTGAAATAGAGGAACGCAGCGGCGATGAAATTCGCCATTTACGCGGTCTCTCGCCTGATGGCCTCACCCGCGACTTTCGTATTCTTGATGAGTTAAGCCCGGTGGCAAATCCGGGCTTTGATATCACCCCGGCGAGGCTTATCACCGGCATCATCACCGAGCGCGGTATCGCGACCCCTGACCAGCTTGCCGCCCTATTCCCGCTTGAAAGCAAGCGCTCATGACATTTTTAAACTTGAACCATCGCCCGGATGCGCAACTGCGGCACCAGATCATAGCGACCGCCCTGGAGATGAATCGGCTCGGTATTAACCAGGGCAAATCAGGCAATGTCAGCGCGCGCATGGCTCAAGAAGCTGATGGGGTGCTATCGCCTAATAGCTTTCTGATCACGCCCACCGGTATTGCGTATGCCGAAACAAGGGCGGAACAAATTGTGGCGATGCAAAGCAACGGCAACCATAGCGGCAATATTCTGCCCTCATCCGAGTGGCGTTTCCATCGTGATATTTATGTCTCGCGTCCCGACGTTCACGCTATCGTCCACACCCATGCTGCCTACTGCACCACGCTCGCCTGCATGAGCCGCGAGATTCCCGCGTTTCACTACATGGTGGCGGTGGCGGGTGGCGATAATATTCGCTGCGCGCCGTACGCAACCTTCGGCACTCAGGCACTCTCGAATCACGCTCTCACTGCGCTGACAGACCGCAAAGCCTGCCTGCTGGCGCAGCACGGCATGATTGCGGTGGGCGATACGCTGGCACAAACGCTCTCCATCGCGGTTGAGGTTGAAAGCCTGGCCCGCCAGTATTGGCAGGCGCTGCAAATCGGTACGCCGCCGGTATTGGACGCAGCGGAGATGGCAACCGTATTGGAAAAATTCAAAACCTATGGTCAACAAAATCTCCAACAAGCGCTTAAACCTGA
>JAYWCO010000195.1:0-3054 GCA_043780475.1 Burkholderiales bacterium
CACCATCATGCGCGCTACACCGAATATTCAGCGGTGCAAGCCGATGGCAGTGTGGCGCAATTCGCCGGCAATCATCTGGAGGTTTCGCCGGAAAATTTAGCGGCCATCGGGGTGATTTACGCGCCTACCAAACAGTGGGGCGGATCGATCGTATGGAACCACGTAGGCCAGCGCTTTCTGGATCGGGAAAACACCGCGCTAGTCGGCGCCTACGCAACCCTGGATGTTGGTATCAACTATCGCTTTGCTACCTGGCAGCTACGCATCGATGCCTACAATATGTCCAATCGACGAGACGCGGTCGCGGCGAGTGAATTAGGTGGCGGCCAGGTATATCGCCTGCCCGGGCGCACGCTACTGGTTTCGGCGCGAGTTAATTTTTAAATTGTAAGTCTCTAAATCTTGAGGAGGCCGCTTGAATTTTTCAAAAAACAATTTACGCTGGTGGCTTGGAGTTCGATTTTTCGCCAAAAACCCCGTCAAAAATTTTCAGCGCTTTCGCTAGTTAATAGCTTTGTTGACCATAAAGATGGAGATGAGCAATCAATGTGCGTAAGTTAAACGGGGCCCTCACGCTTTTACACCCACCGCACCCCCGAAAGAAGGTCACCCTCGAACCCCGCGCCAACACTAGCGTTTGGGCCGACCCTCGCGGCAACGTACAATGCCCCATGCATTCCACCACCCCCTACGATGGCTTGACGCCGGATTTGATGCTTGATGCCATCGAGAGCGTTGGCTATCGCTGCGATGGCCGGTTGCTGGCGCTGAACAGTTATGAGAATCGCGTTTATCAAATCGGGGTTGAAGATCAGCAGCCGGTTGTGGCGAAATTTTATCGGCCACATCGCTGGACCAATGCGCAGATTCTGGAAGAGCATCAGTTTGTATTAGCACTCGATGAGCGTGAAATTCCAGTGGTGGCGCCGACAGTTATTGATGGTCACACCTTGCATACCTTTAAAAATTTTCGCTTTGCGGTTTTCCCCAAACGGGGTGGCCGCGCGCCAGAGCTGGATCGGCCTGAGGTGCTGGAATGGATGGGGCGGTTTCTGGGGCGTATTCATGCGGTCGGGGCGATTCAGCCTTATGTGCATCGGCCCACTCACAACCTCAACACCTTCGGCACGGAGCCGCGCGATTGGCTGCTGGCACATGATTTTATTCCAGCTGATTTGCGCGAAGCCTGGTCAACGGTGGCTGAGCAGGCGCTGGTGAGTGTGGCCGCGTGTTATGAACGCGCGGATGCGGTGGCCAACATCCGCTTGCATGGCGATTGCCACGGCGGCAACGTGCTGTATACCGATAGCGGCCCGCATTTTGTGGATTTTGATGACAGCCGCATGGGGCCGGCGGTGCAGGATTTATGGATGCTGCTGTCCGGCAGCCGCGATGAGATGGCGATGCAGATGCGTGAAGTGGTCGAGGCGTATGAGGAATTTTGTGATTTTAATCGGCGCGAATTGCACTTAATCGAGGCGCTGCGCACCCTGCGGCTGATTCATTATTCGGCTTGGCTGGCGATGCGCTGGGACGATCCGGCTTTTCCGCATGCGTTTCCGTTTTTTAATACGCAGCGTTATTGGCAGGATCGTATTCTGGAATTACGCGAGCAGATTGCATCGATGGACGAGGGGCCGCTGCAATTGCAATAAGGCGCTGATTTAGCAGCCTGTCGGACTTAAAGGGAATCGGCTGCAAAACGATCTGGACGGTGCATATCCTCCCGCTTTTCTACGCCAAGGGAACAACGATTGGCTTGAAAAGCGGAAGAATCTGTCCTCGCCTAGCTCATTTTTCGCATCGATTCTTTAAGTCCGACAGGCTGCTAGACTTAAGCATACTGCGACGCCCACAACTGGGTAAAATGGTGCATTAAACCATTCACCACGGCGTACGCCACTCCAACTGAAAGCAAATACCATGAGCATGAAAAAAACCGATCTCGAAAAAAATAAAATGATCAAGACGGCAGGTCTGATGAAAGCGATCGGTATTCCCGACCGTTTCGGCAAGGGAAATATCGTCAGCGACCGTAAGGAACAGCGCAAGCTTGATCAAGCGGCCGGGCTGACCTCGTTTGCCTGCAAGCTCCCCACCGATCTAATTACCGCATTGCACGCCACCGCCGAAAAGCGCAGCGTCAACATGAACGAGCTGGTGGCCGAGCTGTTGAAGAAGGGATTGAAGTAAATAGGGCGGTCACGCTTGGGGCGAAAACGCGCTGAACCTAACTGGCTAGGTAGGTCAGGTTGCCCAGGCTACCTGACACCGGACTCAATTTTCATTTAGCAGCAAAAACTCTAATATCGGCGGGCCTCATGGAGCAAAAATGCTTGAAGAAGTCCGTCTATAAAAGCGTTTCAATTTTGAATAAACGATTTTTGCCAACCATCGTGCCCCAAGGTTTTTAGCGTCTCGATATTTTTTTCAAAGATGGTTGCGGCGGCCGGGAATGCGGCTACCGCTTTTTCTACGCTGGCTTCGCGCAGCAAATGCAGCATCGGGTAGGGTGAGCGATTGGTGTAGTTGGTGATGTCATCGGGCTCAGTGCCAGCAAACTGATATTCGGGATGAAAGCTGGCGATCTGGATTTCCCCCTCCAGGGATAATTCCTCAACAGCGGCGTGGGCCACATCGAGAAAATCGTTGTAATCAAGAAACTCGCCGAGGCCCAGGGTGTGCGGGTGAATCAGTAGCGTGGTGTCGATTTTTTCGGCAGGGCTGGCCGCCAATAACTGCAACTCAGCGAGCAGGGTCTCGCATAGCGCGTCCGGGCTAGCGGCCGCGCTTACCACATAGCGAATCTGCTTTTTGATATGCACCGCTTTGGCGAAAGGGCAGAGATTGAGGCCAATAACGGCGCGCTCCAGCCACTGCACGGTCTCCGCGATAACCGCTTCAGGGGTGATATTGTCCGCGTTGGCGTTTGTCATGGTGGTTGGTATGTTGAGTCGAATCGAGAGGGGAATGCGAAGTATAAAGGCACTCGCACTCCGCCTGCCCGCAATCGGATTCGACTTAGGCTCTCATAGACAGTAAAATCGTGGGTTC
>JAYWCO010000196.1:0-4115 GCA_043780475.1 Burkholderiales bacterium
TACAAATACAAATACAAATACAAAGTCCATTGGCTACCAGCCGCGCTTCAAAACAATTTTTTCTTTAAATTTGCATATTCAACAAAACATAAAAGGCCACCATGACCAATCAATACGCCGCCCCCTCTGCCAATCTTGATCAACAGCCCAGCGAAGCCAGCGGGATTACCAGTGAGATGCTGGAAGCGCTACGCAAGACCAAGGGCTGGGTGATGTTGGTCGGCATTTTATTATTTATTGGTGCCATTTTTATGGTGCTGGGTGCGCTGATGATGATGTTTGCGGGCGGCATGATGGGGGCGAGTAATGCCATGCCACGCGGAATGATGGGCGCGATGAGCGCTTTCTATTTGGTGATCGCGGTCGTCTATAGTGCACTTGGTTTTTACCTCGTCAAATACAGCGGCGCGATTTCACGTTTGCTGGCCGATGGCACCAGCAAATCAATGGAGTCCGCGCTTCAACATCAGCAAAAATTCTGGCGGCTGGCCGGCGTAATTGCGCTGGTTTTTTTGGTGGTGTTCGTGCTGGGCATGGCAGCGGCAGTGTTGATTCCCGTGCTGATGTCGGCCCGGTAGTGGTGGCGTAGGTTGCAAATAAATGCCGGGATGAAAAAACGCATGCACGGCTACCCGATTCAACTGCAAGCAGAACGCGAATGCTTTCTTCGCGACCCGCTTCAAACGGTGCTGGATTGAGTAGCGAAAAAATTTAGTTACGACCCCTCATTTTCAGTTCATTTTCTTGATGGCCATAATTATTGCTTCCGTCGTAATCCCAAAATATTTATAAAGCACCGGCGCTGGTGCTGACTCCCCAAACGTATCAATGCCGATCACCACCCCATCCAAGCCCACATATTTACGCCAGTAGTCGGTCACACCTGCCTCAATCGCCAAGCGGGGTGCGGATTTTGGCAGGACGCTTGATTTATAGGCGCTGTCTTGTTTGTCGAAAACAAAGGTGGAGGGCATGGAGACCACGCGGACGTCGATGCCTTCTAGCGCAAGCGCTTTTTGTGCATCCATTGCGAGCGATACCTCGGTGCCGGTAGCGATGATGACTGCCCTTGGTTGGCCTGGTTCACCCGCCTCCTTCGATAATACATAGCCGCCTCTTGCTACGTTGGCGAATGTTGCCGCGTCGCGTTTTTGGAATGGGCTGTTTTGGCGGGAATAAATCAGACAGGTTGGGCCGTCTTTGCGTTGGATCGCGTGCTGCCATGCTGCTGCCGCCTCCACGGTATCGCAAGGACGCCATAGATCCATATTGGGAATGAGTCGAAGTGATGCCACCTGCTCGACCGATTGATGCGTCGGGCCGTCTTCGCCGAGGCCGATGGAATCATGCGTGAAGACAAAAATATTCCTCAGCTTCATCAGCGCGGCCATGCGCAAGCCGTTGCGCGAATAATCGCTGAAGGTCAGGAACGTACCGGAATAGGGGATCAAGCCGCCATGCAACGCGATGCCATTGCCGATCGCGGCCATGCCGAATTCGCGCACGCCGTAATTGATGTAGTTGCCGCCGGTGGTGGCGGATAGCGCTTTGCTGCCACTCCAGTTAGTGAACACGGAGCCGGTTAAATCAGCCGAGCCGCCGATCAATTCCGGCATCGTTTGCGCGAATGCTTCGATGGCGAATTGCGAGGCTTTACGCGTTGCCACGGTCTCCGCTTTTTCAACGGATTTATCGATCAGTGCTTGTGCAATTGCGGCAAAATTCGCTGGCAAATCACCGGCCATGCGGCGTTTGAATTCGGCTGCCAATTCGGGGTGCGCCGCTTGGTAAGCCGCGAACATCGCATTCCATTGCGCCTCAACCGCCTGACCTTTGTGTTTGGCATCCCAGGCGTCGTAAATATTTTGCGGAATTTCAAACGGGGCATGGTTCCAGCCAAGCGCGGCGCGCGTTGCGGCGATTTCCTTATCGCCAAGCGGCGCACCATGGACTTTGTCGGTGCCGCCCAGATTGGGCGAGCCTTTGCCAATCACCGTTTTGCAGCAGATTAGCGTAGGTTTGTCGGTGACTTTTTTAGCTGCTAGCAATGCCGCATCAATCGCCGCCGCATTGTGGCCATCCACACTTGCAATGACGTGCCAGCCGTAGGCCTCAAAACGCATCGGCGTGTTGTCTTTGAACCAGCCTTCAACTTTGCCATCAATCGAGATACCGTTGTCGTCGTAAAACCCGATTAATTTGCCCAAGCCGAGCGTGCCGGCGAGAGAACATACCTCGTGTGAAATCCCTTCCATCAAGCAGCCATCACCCATGAAAACATAGGTGTGATGATCGACAATATGATGGCCTTCGCGATTAAACGTACGCGCCATTTCGCGCTCGGCAATCGCCATGCCGACCGCATTTGCCAAGCCCTGGCCCAGTGGGCCAGTGGTAGTTTCAACACCCGGCGTGATGGCGACTTCTGGGTGGCCCGGTGTTTTGGAATGCAACTGGCGGAAGGCCTTGATATCGTCCATCGTCAGGTCGTAGCCGGTCAGGTGCAGCAAGGCATAAATCAGCATCGAGGCGTGGCCGTTTGAGAGCACAAAACGATCACGGTCTGCCCAATGCGGATTGGTCGGGTTGTGCTTCAAATGATGCCGCCACAGCACCTCCGCCATTTCTGCCATGCCCATCGGCGCACCAGGGTGACCTGAGTTGGCTTTTTGGACAGCGTCCATCGCGAGTGCGCGAATGGCATTGGTGATGTCGGTGCGGGTGGCTTGGGTCATGAGCGATAATCTTTACAAAGGACGGGAAAGTGAAGGAATGGGAGACGAAAGCATCAGCGGTGAAAAAAACCAAATCGAATGCCGATTATAATTTGAATGTTCTTAGTGGGTACAAAAACAGCGAAATACCGCACAAGGCATTCATAAACAGCCTACAGCCGTGGAAAATTGTTTTGCGCCTGCATGCTCGGAAAATGTTCGCGCCAAATTATAAAATTTAACAAGGAACGCCATGAAGGGCCTACACATCATCGCTGACCTTTATAACTGCCCGGATAGCGAGCTGCTCACTTCGGCCGCGCTGCTTGGCAAGCGCTGTGTTCGCGCCTGCAAAACCGCCGGCCTAACCATCCTGGGCGAGCATTTTTATCAGTTTATGAGCTTTGATAAATTACAGGCGGGCGGCGCAACCGGTGCTGTGGTGCTGGCCGAATCCCATCTTGCCATTCATACCTGGCCCGAGCGTGCCGGCGCGACACTCGATATTTATGTCTGCAATATCACCGCCGACAACAGTCGCAAAGCTGAACATCTCTATGCCGAATTGTTGGCCGCTTTGCAGCCGGGCGATGTATTGATGGAACGGGTGCTGCGCGGTAAAGATTTGCCTGTAGTTCCTGTAGCACCTCCGGCGGAAGCACTGGCTTGAGTAGTAAAGACAATATTCGGCTCGACGAACGCATCAGTGATGGCGGTGGCGCCTATTTTACGGCCACCGCAAAAATCGCGTCCGTGCAATCGCGTTATCAGTTAATTGAGGTGTTCGACACCATCGATCTGGACAAACTCATGCGCATTGACGGCTGCAATATGCTGTCCGAGCGCGATGAGTTTTTTTACCATGAAAATTTTATTCATCCTTCAGCTATTGCACATCCTGATCCCGCCAACGCGCTGATTATCGGCGGCGGCGATGGCGGCGCAGCAGAAGAATTATTGAAGCATCCGTCGATTGCATCGGTGGTGTTGTGCGAGCTCGATCAGGCGGTGATTGATGTTGCCAAGGCGCATTTTCAGTCGGTGCATCATGATGTGTTTGCGCACCCCAAGCTTGAGGTACGCATCGGTGATGGTGTGAAATATGTGCAGGCCACTGATGAGCAGTTTGACCTTGTCTACCTAGATCTCACCGATCCAGTTGGCCCCGCTGAAGCGCTGTACACGCAAAACTTTTACGCTGACTGCAAGCGCACGCTCCATGTTGGCGGCGCAATCACCCTGCATCTCGGGTCACCGTTCTCGCACGCAGCACGGGTAAAAGCCAGCATTGAAAATTTGCGGCAAACATTCAAAATCGTCACACCTTATTTTGTACATATCCCCGCTTACGGCGCAACATGGGGGTTTGCAGTGGCGTCAGATGAGCTGAATATTGGCCGC
>JAYWCO010000197.1:0-3235 GCA_043780475.1 Burkholderiales bacterium
CGAGTCGTTGGCAATAAGTTCGCTGAATAAATCAAACTGCGCTGGGGCTGTCATCGGGGTTGTCATATTTGAGATTGCCATTGCGCGCTAAACTAGCAGTAGGTCATGATACTAATTTTGCAGGGGAAATCATTTGAACAAAAAATTAATGTTGGGTTTTAGCCCGATAATTTTAGCGCTTGCTGCGCTATTTTTCGCCTCGACTGTGTATGCCGAGCCGCGTCTGGATTCAGGCTTGGTGCTAGTTGGCAAAGTTGTGACAATGAATAATGCAGGTGAGGTGCTTCCCCATGCACGCGTCTGGTTGAGAAATGGCAAGATTGAAGCCATTGCCAAGGCTGGTGAGCCATTGCCAGACGCGAGTAAAGGTGCTGCCGAGATTACAACCAACGGGGTTATCTATCCCGGCTTGATCGACCTGCACAACCATCCTGAGTACGCGCATTACCCGTTATTGCCGCTGACGAAAAAATATCGGGATCGCTATGAATGGCGCTGGTATGACGATGATTACAATAAGCGTATTACGTTTCCGCAAATGGTTTTGGAGCGCGCTACTTATTACGATCTCGGTATCGAAATTGGTCGTTACGGGGAATACAAGGCCCTGGTTGGGGGCACGACAACATTGCAGGGTAGTCGTCCTGCGCAACCCTATGCGCGTGAAGAATGTCTGGTGCGCAATATCGAAACCTCGCCCGTGGCTCAGCGTCTGGCGTTTAGCCGAGTTGATATCGGGCGCGATGCCGAAGAATGGAAAAAAATTCAGGATGAGTATGCCAAGGGCATTCTGGTGGTGCATCTGGCTGAAGGCCCTAGCGCACGCATGGCGGATGAATTTCGTTATCTCAAACAAAGCGGTTTGATAGGCCCTAATTTAATTGCGATTCATGGTGTGGGCCTCACTGAAGCACAACTAAAGGAAATGGCCATCGCAAAATCGAAACTGGTTTGGTCACCGCTGTCGAATTTTCTTTTATACGGCAAGACCGCCAATATTGACGCAGCGAGGCGTGCGGGACTGTCCATCAGCCTTGCGCCGGATTGGCAGCCATCTGGCAGCAAGTCGGTATTGGGTGAATTAAAAGCCGCTGATTTGGTCAACAAAAACGAATTGAAAATGCCTTTTACCGACAAGGAGCTAGTGGAGATGGTGACCCGGCATCCGGCAGCAGCCATGAACTGGGGCGATAAACTGGGTCAAATTAGCGTCGGCTATTTAGCCGACGTGATCGTGGTGGATGAGCGCAACACAGACAGCTATCGCAATTTGATTGAAACCATTGAAGAGAATATCAAGCTGGTTCTGGTCCGGGGCGAGCCGCTTTACGGCGATGCCATTTTGTTGCAGAACGCGCGCCAATCGCTGGACGATATTGAAACCGTGACCAGCTTTGGGGGCGTTCGTACAAAAGCGATAGCGCCCAACTGCCCCAACACAGCGCTACCTAAAATGAGTCTGAAAGAAACCATGGCGCGCCTGCAGGAAGGCATGCGGTTTGATCCGGTATACACCGCCAAAAAAGTATCAATCGAGCAATTTAGTCGTGATTTGCTCATCTGCGGCGAGACTAAGCCGAGTGACCCACCCACCGCAGAGGATGCCAAACGTTTGCTGTCGTGCCGCTTTGGATTGCCGTTTGAGCCAACTAAACTCAGCCCGCTGACCACCAATGATGACCCAGATTTTATGCAACAACTGATGGCGAATCCAAATTTACCTGCCTACATGAAGCGCTTACCGGATTATTACCGGCTTAAATAACCAGTTATGGTGCCAGCCGCTCTATGTTCCAGATCCCTTGATCAAGCCGATAAAGGATCCGGTCGTGCAGGCGGCTTGAGCGGCCCTGCCAGAATTCGAATCGATCCGGTATCAGCCGATAGCCGCCCCAATGCGGCGGGCGCGGCGGATTCAGCATGAATTTTGCGGCGTATTCAGCGGCTCTTGCCACCAGAACGGCGCGTGAGCTGATGGTTTCGCTTTGGGGAGAGGCCCATGCACCGATGCGCGAATCAAGTGGACGTGAGGCGTAGTAGGTGTCGCTTTCCGCAACGCTGATTTTTTCAACACACCCCTCAATCCGTACCACGCGCTCTAATTCCACCCAGTGAAATTGCAGCGCAGCGAATGGGTTGGCCGCTAATTCTTGTCCTTTGCGGCTCTTGTAATTGCTAAACCAGACTGGCCCGCGATCATCAAATCCTTTAATTAACACGACGCGGGTTGAAGGTCGGCCTGCTTCGCCCACGGTCGCCAAGGTCATGGCGTTAGGCTCCGGTAGCTTGGCGGCGATAGCTTCAGCAAGCCATTTATTAAACTGTTTGACCGGTGATGCGTCGCTATCAGCTCTTGAGAGGGCGGCTAGCTTGTAGTCTTTGCGAATGTCAGCAATATTCATGTTTAAAGTTTATCCATCATTTTAATAAGTTGCAGCGTCTTGTTTGCCATACGCGCCAGGCTGGGCTCAAACTGTGTTGCGACGTCTTCGAGTGAAATCCAGCGAAATCCTGTTGATTCATCGCTGATCTTCAACCGTGCAGTCGTTGTTTCATGGCTCATTACAAGGTAGCGCAGATCATAATGCAGATGTGCGGGTTCGTTATTATGTAACGGGATGGAGTGTACATCCACATCAAAAATATCCTCTTTGAGCCCTGCATCGAGGGCCAATCGGGTGATGCCGGTTTCTTCCTGCGCCTCCCGAATAGCACCCTGCGCGGGCGAAATATCTGCCTCATCCAGATGTCCGCCGGGCTGTAACCACCGATTTAATTTTGCGTGATGCAAAAATAATGCATGGGTTTTTTCTGCATTTAATACCCAAGCTGATGCGGTGACATGGCCATCAAGGGTGCTGCGCTGCCACCATGCAATGGGGTTTTTTTTAATTTGAGTAATAGTATCGATACGATACTTATTGTCAGTTTCTCCCAGAGGAATATAGTTCAACAATGCTGAAATCAAGATTTCTTTTTGCATTTTTAAGGTTCCGATAAAGCGCAGACTGAGTCTAAAAGCAGGGATATTAGTCTTAATTGCGCGTGGTCGCAGCGGCTAGCCATGCAGCCTGTATACCTTGATTGCGTTATGCGAATACGACAAGGTGTTGCGCATTCCAGTAAATAATGCGTTATATTTGCGTCCGTGAGACGGAGATATGTAATTTGCACAATGAAGCACCGGTGCACCGCCGCATAGTTTTCAGGGATATTTTGACAACAGACTGGAGGA
>JAYWCO010000198.1:0-2242 GCA_043780475.1 Burkholderiales bacterium
CCCACCCGGCTGCACCGCTTCAGCTGCCTGAATTTGTTCAACTGAAAAATGCGGTGTGAGATTACCATAGCAGCCCGGCCAATCGGGGCAGCCCAGCCCCGCATCTGACAAACGCACGAACGCACCCAACACAATCAATACAAAAGTTGCAGCTGTCGTGAACGCAATCAGCTTGCGATACTTATAAGCGTCCCGATTTATCCACCACCACAAACCAATGATGATCGCAAGCGCAACAACGCCAATAGCTCCATGTTCAACCGCACTCATTTTCATAACTCATTTGCTTTCAATTACTGTTGCCTTGTTACCTGTTTAACCGATTTGTGATGCTTTCAGCACACGCTGAAAATCTACGGTCATACGCTTGATATCAGGCGTCGCACCATAACGGATAAACACATTGCCAATCGTATCAACACCATAAATATGGTCGCGTGCGCTGTTGACATCGCTGCCAGCATCATCTTTGGAGACGCTTTTGGTTCCTGCCAGTGCCGCTAACCAGGGCGCTGACTTCGCCGAAATCCAGACCGTACCCGCATAGTCTTTCAGCAGCGTCTGGCTTGGCTTTACATCATCATCAACCAGCACCACGCGGAGTACACGATCCTGCTCGCGGCCAAGTACCAGCCGTGATTGCCGCATAGTGTAAAGTTTTTTTTGGCAGGCGGTTTCGCAGTTGCCGCCATCACGAATCAGCATCAACCATTTTCCGCGCAGCGCACGCTCGGCAACATCCTGGTCCGCGGCCCCTTGATCAATAAAACTGAGCCTGGTTTCGGGCAGCGTCACGACCGGCGAAAGCAGCTCTCCATAGTTGCTGGTGGTTGATGGTTTCCAGAATAAAAAAACCAGTGTGGAACCGACAAAAGGAATGGAAAACAATAGGAATATGAGAACAAATTTAGTACGCGGTGACATATGATTTCCAACTAACAGTTGCTAATAAAAACATTAACCTAAATGATGGTTTGTTGCGTTTTAATTTTTGTTGCGCACGCTGTAGTCGCGGCATCGGTAGGGACGGGGATAAATCTCAAATTAAGTCCGATCCACAGCACAACAACTGTGGCTGCGAGCGAGTACCAGGTCAACATATACTCAATATGTTTTTCGACGCGCGCATCCGGCTTTTCAGTCAGCGGACGCAACCCCTGTGAGGTATCGAACTCCGTAGCCGCCGCGAGCAGCACAATAGGCAACACATCCCGCTTCATCGCAGCTCGATAGCGCTCAATAGTGAGGTTTTGCCACACTTGGCCTTCAATCGCCGCATTTGACAACTCCAGGAAGCGCGCGTTAGGAAGCGTGCTCAAACCCCTAACTTCAATTACGCCAGCCACAGCGAGCACTACCGGCGGGGAAGGGTAAGCTGTGGCGCGCGCTATCCAGCCACGGTTAACCAGTACAAAGGTATCGGTGTGCGAACCACCTATTGTAGCTAAGCCTGATGCCGATGGCTTGGGCGGCTCAGTAAGCTTTAAAGGCGTGATGACATGATAACCAGCCCTACCGCTACCGGCATCATCCGTTTTATTATCCAAAAAAATTTGCCCCGCGATGTCCCACTCGCCGCGGGCAATTGCTTGACGATAGCGCAGTGCCAGACCATCACGGCTGGTATTGTTCAAGATCACCGCAGGTGCTGCCACACGTTGCGCAAATTCGGCCTGCAACCCCCGCTTCTCGGCGGCTCGGCCTTGCTGCCAAAAAGCCAGATACAAGGTCAACGCGAGCATCGTCATCGCTGCCAACGTCGGCACGAGACGGGGTGAAAACTGTATAGAGCGGCGGACGGAATACATCAAAATCAGCTATAAAAAATCATGGTAATTAACAGTAATTAAAATAATGGTGGCGCGTTACAATCAGCGTGTTGGCCCGTATGATTAACTCGTGATTTCGACCTTGAAACAGAGCATAAATTCACAAATTTGAATGTTTAAAAAATGAAAATAGTCATCGCTGTTTTACTGGTGCTAGTCGTGATTAGTCTTTTTAGCGGGCTGTATTTTATGTACAAAGACAAAGGAAATTCCAAACGTGTTGTCAATGCGCTGACTATTCGAGTTGCGCTTTCCATCACGATTATTGTCATCCTTATTGGCAGCTATCTGTTTGGGTTATTTCCGACCAAATAAAAAGCCCTGACATTTAGATTTTAGCTCCTCAATATTTACATTAATTTACGCCAATCTACATTGAGAGCGCATCGTTAATGTCTTCGTTGTTCGATAAA
>JAYWCO010000199.1:0-2332 GCA_043780475.1 Burkholderiales bacterium
ATAGGTCAGGACGGAAAATTGCGAATTGAACACTATGCCCAAATATAACGCGGTGGCGGCGAATGCACTATCTGTTCATCCGCTTATTCGGCTTATGCCTAGCGATGTAGATTGGTCAGCCGATTTATTGAGCGATGCATTTTTCGATTCGCCGCCGGTGACTGCGTTGTTTCCTTTGCCAAGAATTCATCGACAGGTGCGCTTTTTTATGGCCTGTAACTGCGAATATGCGCTGCGTTATGGCGGAGCTTATGCCACCCCTGAAAAAGATGCCGTCGCGTTGTGGCTGACGCCGCAGCACGCTTCGCTCAGCTGGTGGGGTATGTGGCGCACAGGGATGTTTGCGGCGCCAATTCGATACGGCCTGCGTACAACCCTGCGCCTGATCTCATTCGCGCTGCAAATAGAAGCCATGCACCAGCGTGTAGCACCGGTGCCGCATTACTATTTATTCATCGCGGGCGTTGCGCCAGGGCAGCAAGGCCGAGGCGTTAACGCCACCTTGCTACGGCCCATGCTCAAACGACTGGACAATGAAAATACGCCTGCCTATCTGGAAACCCAGAGTGCCGATAATGTGGCACTTTATGAGCAGCTTGGCTTTCGCGTGGTGGAAAATAAACCGATAAAGGGATTTGCAGATTTTCGGAATTGGGGCATGTTGCGGCTACCGCAACCAGGTGCGAGGGATGGGTCGTGAGGGTGCTGTTCTGATTATAAATAGGCATTATGGTCGATATTGCCGCTGTTGTCGGACTGCAAATCCCACCCGGCCTCCCTTTAAAAAAGGGAAGAGCCGGTGCACTGCGATGCATCGATGGGCGCTGGGATCGGCGGTGGCTCGTAGCTGGGAAGTTTCAGCTCGTCTCTCTTTAAAAATTGTGAAGCCGCATCACCCTCTACAACCCATACCCAAACAGCCGCACCAGCCGTTGCGATATGCCTGCTGGCAGCACCGCTAAACACCAGGTTGCCAGATTCAACGGAAACGGGAAGCTGATGCGCGCGCAGTTTTTTTCGAGGCCACGCTTGATGATTTTTGCGGCTTGATCAGGCGCTAATAAAAATGGTTTGGGGCCAGGCATGGCATCGCACATGGGTGAGGCCACATAACCGGGCATTACCACATTAACCATTACCCCCTCTGCCGCCAGCAGGCTGCGGAGTCCCTCGCCATAGGCTTTGAGTGCAGCTTTGCTGGCACAGTAGCTCGGCGTCATCGGTAGACCATGATAGGCCGCGAGTGAGCTGATCAACGCGATCTGACCGCTGCGGCGTTGTCGCATTGCTGGCAGGATAGCGTTAACGATGGCAAACGCGGCGCGCACATTTGTTTCAATCAATGACTCGACCTCGGTCCAGTTTTCAGACGCACCATCGGCGTGCACATGGGTATTGACACCCGCGTTCACAATCGCAAGATCAATGGTTTCAACTTTAGCGATGGCCGTAAGCCATTCCGCCAGGCTCGCGCGATCCCGCAGATCGAACGCAAAAACTTTTACCTCAGCGCCAGCATGGTTGCATTCAAGGCGGATTTTCTCAAGCTTTTGCTGATCACGTCCCTGCAACAATAGCCGTGTGTCACGGTCCGCGTGCTTATGGGCATAGGCACGCGCAAGTGCGCCGCCGATGGCACCGGTAGCACCGGTAATGAGAATGCAACGATTATTCATGGCATCATAAATCAATCAAATCAGAATCAGCAAATGTACAAAAAAGGAATGCGAATAAAATCAAAATAGCAGAATAAAGTATAACGGCGCCGATTTGCCCGCAATGAACAAATGATCGGCAAAAGACGTGAATTCGTTCATTGGTGTTCAGTAAACTATAATCGCAGAACCTAATTTAAAGACTCCGGGAATAAACCAATTGAAGACATGGCTTCGTAAACTCATCAATGGCCGGGCGATACTGATTCTTACCGTGATCATACCGACGGTTATGGCTGTTTTGTATTATGGTTTGATCGCGTCGGATGTATATATTTCTGAATCACGATTTGTGGTGCGCAGCCCCCAGCGGCAGGCACAATCCGGCCTCGGTGCGCTACTGCAAGGCACCGGGTTTTCGCGCTCGCAAGATGACACTTATTCTGTCCACGACTATGTGTTGTCACGCGACGCACTGACTGAACTCGATCAACAGCTGGGCATTCGCAACGCCTACGCGAGCCGCGATGTCGATTTCATCAATCGTTTCCCGGGCCTGGATTGGGACGATAGTTTTGAAGCTTTACACCGCTATTATCGCAAACATGTTGAAATTGATTACGACACCGTTTCATCCATCACCACTTTAAAAGTTCGCGCTTACACAGCGGCAGACT
>JAYWCO010000200.1:0-11381 GCA_043780475.1 Burkholderiales bacterium
CCTCAGGCGCTACGATCGTGACGCTGCATGGCGCATCGCGCTGGCCTTCCGGCAACAGAAATACACTGGTGCCATTAAAAAAACCGTGGGTTGCATCAAGGTGGGCGGCACGCACGCTCAAGTCCCATGCATAGACTTCATAGGTGAGCATGAGTGGCCCCGCATCCACTGCACACGCTGCGCACTGCCAGGTAGCCTTATCAATTTTTTGCGTCGCCACCGGCGCGTCGCCGCAGTTCGCGGTAAGGGTGATGATGTTGCGCGCGAATTCACGAATCATGTAACTGCCGGGAATCCACGTCGGCAGCATGAAGCGTTGGCCGGCCGGGTCTGGCTGATCGATTGCGACGGTGACCTCAAACAGGTGCGCGGCAAGATGCTTCGGCGTGATCGTGTAGTAAATGGCGGCCATAGAATTTTTGGTATTTAACGAGGATGAAGAATGAAATTTAGCTGTCTGATGCATTCATAAGCGTCCATTATAAGCAACCGTTTCGATTATGATGAAGATTCTGTTTTTAACCCTTCCACGGATCAAAACCGCATGAACAATTTCATTACAAATATCGGCATCGGGTTGGTTGCATTAGCGCTGTCAATATCAGCAGGCAGCGAGGCCAAGACACTACGCTGGTCTAATCAGGGCGATATCGCCACGCACGATCCGCATGCGCAAAATGAGTCATTCAACAATCAGTTCAACGGACAAATTTACGAGCAGCTATTGTCCCGCGACAAGAACATGAAGCTGATTCCGACCCTGGCCACCTCGGTAAAACAGACTGCTCCCACCACCTGGCTTATCACGCTGCGCAAAGGCGTGAAATGGCATGATGGCTCGGCGTTTACGGCTGATGACGTGGTGTTCTCGATCGTGCGCGCCCAGCAGCCCACCTCAAACTATCGGGTGTACAGCATGGCATTGGGCAAGGCGCGCAAGATTGATGACTTCACGGTGGAGCTGACGACCCCGGTGCCGAATTTGGTGCTGCCCGATATGCTCGGCAGTAGCGTGATATTTATCATGTCCAAGGCGTGGGCGATTAAAAATAAAATCGAAAAGCCACAGAATTTCCCCAACAAGGAAGAAACCTTCGGCGTGCGTAATGCGATGGGCACCGGGCCTTTCATGCTGGTGTTGCGCGAGCCTGATGTGAAGACTGTGCTCAAGAAAAATCCGAACTGGTGGGGCATCAAGGAGGGCCGCTTTGAAGGCAATGTCACCGATGTGATTTTCACCCCGATCCGCTCAAACGCGACCCGGGTAGCAGCGCTGATTTCAGGCGAGCTTGATTTCATTCTTGATCCGCCGCTGCAGGATATCGCCAAGCTGCAGCAGGATAAAAAAATCAAAATTTACGAGGGCCGCGAAAACCGGATCATTTTTATTGGCATGGATCAGGCGCGCGATGAGCTGCTGTATTCGGACGTGAAAGGCAAAAATCCATTCAAGGATAAACGGGTGCGCATGGCCCTTTATCAATCGGTCGATATAGAAGCCATCAAACGCACCGTGATGCGCGGCATGGCCATTCCCACCGCGATTAATTTACCGTCACGGGTTGAAGCCGGTATTCCCGACTCCATGGAAAAACGTCACCCGATGATCAGCGCTGAAGCCGGAAAAAAAATGCTCGCCGAGGCAGGCTACCCGAAAGGTTTTAGCGTTACTCTGGATTGTCCTAATGATCGCTATATCAACGATGAGCGTATCTGTGTCGCGCTGGCAGGCATGTGGTCAAAGATTGGCGTCAATGTAAAAGTCGCGTCCATTCCCAAAGCGAATTATTTCCCCAAGCAGCGAAAGCTCGATAACAGCATGTATATGCTCGGCTGGGGCGGATCAACCACCGACGCGATATTTACCCTCAATCCGGTGCTGCATAGTCGCAATGATAAAGGCGCGGGCGAATTCAATTGGGGCAATTATAAAAATGCCGAACTTGATCAATTGATCGACAATATTGAGAGCGAAACCGAGATGAAAAAGCGCCAGGAAATGATCATCAAGGCGATGCAGATTCACCACGATGAGGTGCTGCATATCCCGCTGCATTTACAAGTCACCCCGTGGGCGTCAAAAGCCGGCGTGTTTGTGGTGCATCGGCCCGATGCCTGGTTGGAACTGACTTGGGTGAAGATGCCGTAGAGGTGTTGTTGTAGAGGTGTCGCCGTATAGCTATAACCGCTTTCCAAATCACTCTTGCGTTATTTTTCACCCCCGGAAACGCGCCCGCATCAGCAGTGGTGGGTCACGTTCGGGGGGGGGCAAAAGCGCTGCGTGACGTCGGTATAACCCTAATGTCAGCGTGCCTTAGCAGCCGTAATTGGCTCAAACGCCGCGCCAGTGACAGTGTTTTGGGTCTTAATATTGCCTGATTTTGCAACTGCTGCATTGCTTACTCGCGCACCAAACACCTCGCCAATACACAGCACGGCCGGGCCGCGTAACTTTAGTGACGACACGGTGAGCCCGGCGAGAGTGGTGAAAATCCGTTGTTCTTCCGGCAAGGTTGCGCTCTCGACAATCGCGACGGGTGTGTGGGCTGATTTACCTTCTGCAATAAGCGCAGCGGCAATTTGTGGGGCTTGGCCGACGGCCATGTAAAGCACGGTGGTGTCGGCGGCGGCGGCACTCCTGGCCCAATCGCTGGTGCCAGCATCAGGCCCGATGCGCGGGGTGGCGAAGGTGACGCTTCGCGCGATACCGCGCTGGGTGAGTGAGACGCCGAGTTGTGCGCTGGCGGCGAGTGCAGCGGTAATACCGGGTACGACTTCATAGGCGATACCGGCGCTGACCAATCCATCAATCTCCTCCTGGGCGCGGCCAAACATCATCGGGTCGCCGCCTTTTAACCGTACCACGGTGGTATAGCGGGACGCGGCTTCCACCAGGCTGCGATTGATAAAGCGCTGATCGGTTGAGACTTGTCCAGCGCGTTTGCCGACCGCGACTTTTTGGGCATTCACGGCAAGAGCGATGGTGTCGGGGTGTACCAGTGCATCGTAGAAAACAATATCGGCGCGCGCCAGCAAACCTGCCGCCCGCAGCGTGAGTAAATCTGGCGCGCCCGGGCCTGCGCCGACCAGATAGACCGTGGATGCGGTATGTTTAATAATCATTGGGTCACACATCACGGGGTCATACATCACTAGGCTCCGACAGAATCGTGCCGGCGGCTACCGTGGCATTGGTCGCTTCATCGAGCAAAATAAAACTGCCGCCCGCGTGATTCGCCCAATAGGCATCGACCATGATCGGCTGTGCCACCTGAATTGACAGTGCGCCGATATCGTTGGTGTTGAGTGTGGTTGCCGCCTCAGGTTGCAGGGTAAGAATATCGTAGCGCGAATTAACGGTGGCGATTTTGGCCGGTACGGTGCGGGTGCCGTGCTTGAGCAGATAACGTCTGGCCGTCGAGAGTGGCTCGTTGCCCAGCCAGCACACATTCGCCCCAAAACTCTCGGTCACGCGTGGTGGCTTGAAGCGCTCGGCAATCACATCACCGCGTGAAATATCGAGCTGTCGATCCAGCGTAATCGTCACCGAATCAAGTGATTCGGCTGATGCTGGATTGCCTTCCAGGGTAATAATCTCGGCGATGCGCGCGGTCTCGCCGGAAGGCAGCACCACCACATGATCGCCAACACTGATGCGGCCGGATTCGACCCGACCCAGGTAGCCGCGGCTGTCCTGCTGTGCGCCAAAACGAACCCGCGACACCAGCTGCACCGGGAAGCGAAACGCCGGCGAGATGGCTTTGCCCACCCGCACTGTTTCCAGAAATTCCAGCAGCGTCGGGCCTGCATACCAAGGCATATTGTTGGTGTCGGCAATTTCCTTGTTGACCACGCCGGCGTTAGCCACCTCGTGGTTAACGACCCTGGGGTTGACCACCCCGCGGTTAACCACCATATCGCCCTGAAGGGCGGACACCGGAATAAACGAAATTTCGCGTACGCCGAGCTCACGCGCAATCGCGGTAAATTCGGTTTTGATTTTTTGGAAGACTTCTTTTTTGTATCCCACCAAATCCATTTTATTCACCGCCACCACCACCTGCGGCAAGTCGAGCAACACCGCCAAGGCCGCATGGCGACGCGATTGCGGCTGAATTCCTTTAGCGGCATCAATCAGCACAATCGCAACATCGGCTGTGGATGCGCCGGTGACCATGTTGCGGGTGTACTGCTCATGGCCCGGCGTATCGGCAATGATGAAGCGGCGACGCGGTGTGGCGAAATAGCGATACGCCACATCAATGGTGATGCCTTGTTCGCGCTCGGCACTGAGGCCATCGGTAAGCAGCGATAAATCGAGCCCTTCCTGACCGCGCTTGCTGGTGGTGCGCGCAATCGCGGCGATCTGATCTTCGAGGATCGATTTTGAGTCATACAGCAAGCGCCCGATCAGCGTACTTTTGCCATCATCAACCGAGCCTGCGGTGGTGAAGCGCAGCGTATCAATGGCGGCTTCAGTTTGGGGATCAACAAGATGCGAAGTGCTCATCAGAAATACCCTTCTTTCTTGCGCTGTTCCATCGACGCATCCGAGGTTTGATCATCAAGTCGGGTGGCGCCGCGTTCAGTCAAGCGCGAGAGCAGCGTCTCTTCAATAATTTCATCGACCGTGGCAGCGTCGGATGCCACTGGCGCGGTGCAGGTAATATCGCCCACGGTGCGGAATCGCACGGCGCGGGTCAACACGGTTTCACTGGCTTTGGGTGGCGTCAATTCGGTGACGGGCACCAGCATGCCCTTGCGTTCAACGATCTCGCGCTGATGCGAAAAATAGATCGACGGCACGGCTAAATTCTCATGTGCAATGTATTGCCAGATATCGAGTTCGGTCCAATTTGAAAGCGGGAATACCCGCACATGTTCGCCCGGATGAATACGCAGGTTATACAGGCTCCACAATTCGGGCCGCTGATTTTTGGGGTCCCACTGACCCCATTCATCGCGATGGGAAATGATGCGTTCTTTGGCACGGGCTTTTTCTTCATCGCGACGCGCCCCGCCAAACAGTGCATCAAATTCAAACTCTTTGATGGTATCAAGCAGCGTGGTGGTTTGATGCACATTGCGGCTTTCGTCCACGCGACGCAGCACGATACGACCGTTGCGAATGCCTTCACCCACCGAGCGCACGATCAGTTTTTCCTTAAGCTCGGCAACTTTCTGGTCGCGGAACGCAATCACTTCAGGGAAATTATGTTCGGTATCAATATGCACCAGCGGAAAGGGAAAGCGATCCGGACGGAATGCTTTCTCGGCAATGCGCAGCATCACAATCGAATCCTTGCCGCCCGAAAACAGCAGCGCAGGATTGCGGGTTTCGGCCACGGTCTCACGCATGATGTGGATCGCTTCTGATTCAAGCCAGCGCAGATGTTTGCTGAGCGCTGCACGCGGGCTGTCGTTGGCTGCGGCCACTCGCGCTGGAATAATGGAATCAATCAAGCTCATACACTCACTTTCACAATAACTTTATCGATAACTTTAATCGCAACAGAGGCATATTTTGGCATGCGGGATGCCGCTGAAGAGTTTACGTCGGATTCAGCCACATGTAAGCCGCACTCCTTTTGATCTGCGGTCGATTCCCACCACCAGCGTCCCGCCCGTGCATCCTCATTCGGCTTGACGGCCCGCGTGCAAGGCTCGCAGCCAATGCTGGGGTAGCCACAATCATGCAATTCGTTATAGGGCACATCCTGTGCGCGAATATAAGCCCACACCTCATCATTTGTCCAATCGATCAGTGGATTAAATTTGGTGAGATTATGTGCGCTGTCAAATTCCGATTCGTCCAAGTCAGCCCGCGTCGGCGCTTGCTCACGGCGCAGCCCGGTGAGCCATGCCCGTTTGCCCGTCAAGGCGCGTGCCAGTGGTTCAACCTTACGGATATGGCAACAGGCTTTGCGATTTTCAATGCTTTCATAAAACCCATTGAGACCGACGCGCTCGATGTAGCCCTGCACAGTGGCCGCTTGGGGCGTGTACAAGGTCACACCAATATCGTATTTAGCTTGTGAACGATGAATGAGATTCAATGTTTCTTCAGGCAAGCGGCCCGTGTCCAGCGTAAAAACCTCGATGCCCTTGAAATGACGCGCGATGAGATCGAGCAACACCATATCCTCAGCGCCGAAGCTGGAGGCGAACGCAGCGGGCGCAAAGTTTTGTTCAATATGTGCGAGCAACGTTTTAAGCGCGGCCACTTTTAATTGCACTTTGGTTTCAACGACAGGGGGAACGCCAACGCTCATATAGCACTCCCTGAAGCATCAAGCGCGCGGCGACGAAACAGTGGCACGGGCTGATCGGTTGAAGCCTGATAGTTTTCAGAAAAATCCCTCAGCGCGTTTAATGCATCCGCAATATCTTTATCCGCGCGCACCGCAAAGGCGTTAAAACCAACCCGCTTCATGTAAAAAAGCTGATCCCGTAATACATCCCCAATCGCGCGAAGCTCACCGGTAAATCCATAACGAGTGCGTAATAATGCAGCGGTTGAGTAGCCGCGCCCGTCGGTAAATTTGGGGAAGTTAATCGCGATCAGCGGGAGTTTTTCAATTGAATTCAAAATGGGCGCGAGATTGTCATGACCTTCCATCCACACGCCGACCGACTCAGCGCGCATAGCTAATTCAGCCTGGCGCGAAGCAAAAATGTTGAGTGGCACGATCAGCTTACCGTCAGGCAATGCAGCAGCGTAATCTGTTGGCAACAGAGCCCAGTCATCAACCACAATCGCACCGTCGCGAATAATTTTAGTATCAGACATGAGCGGCCTCGGTTTCATGATGACCTGGCTTTTTGTCGTAAACACTGGCTTTAAAAGGCTCAATGCCGACGCGCTTTGCGGTATCCAGAAAATGCTCATCTTCATGACGCAATGTCACATAGGTTTTGATCAGTTTTTCCACCACATCAGCCATTTCATCCTGCGCAAATGAGGGGCCAATTACTTTGCCCAGCGCAGCCTGCAGGCCCTGGCTGCCGCCGATGGTGACCTGATAAAACTCTGCCCCATGCTTGTCTACGCCGAGAATACCGATATGGCCGACATGGTGATGGCCACAGGCATTCATGCAGCCCGAAATATTGATTGCGATATCGCCGATATCAAATAAATAATCCAGATCATCAAAGCGTCGCTGTATGGCCTCGGCCACAGGGATGGATTTAGCATTAGCGAGCGAGCAGAAATCGCCACCAGGGCAGGCGATGATGTCTGTGAGCAGCCCGATATTTGGCGTGGCAAAACCGATGGCTTTGGCACGTTGCCATACGGTGAATAAATCGCGTTTTTTCACATCCGCCAAAATAAGATTCTGCTCATGCGAGACACGGATTTCGCCATAGCTGAATTCATCAGCCAGATCTGCTACCGCATCAAGCTGCGCATCGCTTGCATCACCTGGTGCCACGCCGGTTTTCTTCAACGACAGAGTGACCGCCGCATAGCCGGATTTTTTATGGCCAAACACATTTCGTTCAACCCAGCGGGCGAACGCTTTATGTTCGAGCAGGTAACGCTCAAAATCAGCATCAACATCTGGCAGTGCGGCGTAATCGGGATCTACAAAATAGGCGGCAACGCGATCAATTTCTGTCTGCGCCAAGGTGGCGGGGCCATCTTTCAGATGCGCCCATTCAGCGTCGACTTCAGCGCGGAATTTTTCAAGGCCGAGCTCTTTGACGAGAATTTTAATGCGCGCCTTATACATATTGTCGCGTCGACCAAAGCGGTTATAGACGCGCAAAATCGCATCAAGGTAGGTGAATAAATGTTGCTTTGGCAGGGCTTCACGAACCACATGGCCCAGGATCGGGGTGCGCCCCAGCCCGCCGCCGACCAGAATACGGAACACGATATTGCCCGTATCGTCATTCACCGTATGCACGCCAATATCGTGAAATAGCGTGCCGGCGCGATCCTCAACAGCACCATTCACAGCGATCTTGAATTTACGCGGCAAATAAGCAAACTCGGGATGAAATGTTGACCATTGACGAATCAATTCCGCATACGGACGCGGATCAATTAACTCGTCATGCGCGACCCCGGCAAATTGATCCGAGGTGGTGTTGCGAATACAGTTGCCTGAAGTTTGAATAGCGTGCATTTCAACCGTGGCCAAGTCGGCCAGAATATCCGGCACGCGCTTTAATTCAGGCCAGTTAAATTGAATATTTTGGCGGGTTGTAAAGTGGCCGTAGCCGCGATCATATTTGCGGGCAATATGCGCCAACATGCGGACCTGCTTGCTGGAAAGTTGGCCATAGGGAATAGCCACACGCAGCATCGGCGCGTGCTTTTGCACGTACAAACCGTTTTGCAGGCGAATCGGACGAAACTCGTCTTCGCTTAATTCACCGCTCAAAAATCGTTCAGTCTGGCCGCGAAACTGCGCGACGCGCTCATCGACGATTTGTTGATCAATCGCATCATATTTGTACATAAAATAACTACCTTAAAAAAACCAGACGGCCACCGGTGACCAGCAGCAGCAGCACCAGCGAGTGGCGCACAAAAATTTCCGGCAAACGCGTGGCCAACAGGCTGCCAATGGCGACCCCTGGCAGCGAGCCAATCAATAGCGCACCGAGCAAGCTTAAATCAACGTGGCCCAGCGAGGCGTGGCCCAAGCCTGCGATTAAGGTCAGCGGGACGGCATGCGCGATATCGGTACCGACGATGCGTGCGATGGGCAGTTTCGGGTACAACAAAATCAGCGCCGTCACGCCCACTGCGCCCGCGCCGACTGATGATAGCGATACCGCCGCCCCAATAAGCGTGCCGAGCAGCACCGTGTACAAGGGCTTTCGCGATATGGCAACGGGCTCAGGGCGGCGATGTTCAGCCCACTGCTGCAGGCGTTTGCGAAAGACTAATGCCAGTGCCGTCAGTAACAGCATGATGCCTAACGAAAATGAAAACAATGAAGAGAAACCTGCCCCCACGATCACCGCTTCACTGCGGTGAGCAGCCAGATACCAAACCACAAGCAAACTCGCTGGCACACTGCCCGTAGCCAGCCAGCCCACAATTTTCCAGTCAATGGTTTTTTTGATGCCATGCACCGCCACCCCGCCCGCCTTGGTGATCGAGGCATAGAGCAAGTCGGTACCCACCGCCGTGGCTGGTGTGATACCGAATAACAGCACCAGCAGGGGCGTCATGAGCGAGCCGCCGCCGACGCCGGTCAGACCAACGACCAGGCCAACCCCTAAACCCGCAATTGAATAAGCAAAATCCATTAAGTATCTCTTTATCGTGAGGTGTGATATTAGTGCTTGTTGCATAGACACAAAAGGAATATTAAGTTAATATTAAATAGCTAAATTGCATATAGAAAATAAGTCATGACCCTCCAACAACTCCGCTATCTTTGTGAAGTTGCCCGCCGCAATCTGTCAGTATCAGACGCTGCGGCTGCACTCCACACCTCACAGCCCGGCATCAGCAAGCAAATTCTCGCGCTGGAAGACGAGCTGGGTGTGCAGGTGTTTGTGCGTCGCGGCAAACGCCTGACTGAAATGACGCCAGCCGGCAAGCGGCTCGTCGCCATGGCGGAGGTGGTATTAGCCAATGCAGGTAATCTAAAGCGTGCGGCGCGTGATTTGCAAGATGAAAGCGTAGGCGAAATGGTTATCGCCACCACCCACACACAGGCGCGCTATCTGCTGCCTAAAGTGATTCCGATATTTTTGAAGCGCTTCCCGAAAGTCTCGCTGTTTATTCATCAGGGCAATCCGATGCAAGTCGCCGCAGAAGTCGCCTCGGGCCGCGCCGATATTGGTATCGCGACGGAGTATCTGGATGATGTAACCGAGCTGGTCACGATGCCGCTTTACGCCTGGAACCGCGTCGTGATCGCGCAAAAAGGGCATCCTATTTTAGCCAAGCGCAAGCTCACGCTGGCTGATATCGCCGCCTATCCCCTGGTGTCCTACGATATTTCCATGACTGGACGCGGCGCGGTGAATCGGGCGTTTGCAGAGCAGGGCATCATGCCTAATTTCGTGATCTCGGCAATGGATGCCGATGTGATCAAGACCTATGTGGAGTTGGGAATCGGCATTGGCCTGCTGGCAGAGATGGCCTATGACGCCAAGCAGGACAGCGCGCTAGGTGTCATCTCCGCCAAACATTTATTTGTCGAAAGCGTGACCAAGCTCGCATTGAAACGTGGCGCGTTTTTACGGGGTTATACCTATGAGTTGATCGAGCTGCTGGCGCCAAAATTGACGCGCGAGGCGGTGGACGGGGTGTTGAGCGCGAGTGCGGTGTTGATGTAGTTAACAGCGTTGCCTTGCCTCATTTGACTTTTAAAAATCAACATTGACTAAGTTAATGGCCTAAGCCACGATTAGTTTTTGCCCATTCAGGAAACTTGGCCATGCTCGTGCCCCGCATTGGGTCAACATGCATTGGTCCTGGTTCCAGGCACCGCAAAAATATTTCTTGGATGCCAGTCGTTGCCGATGCGTCTGCCTTGGGCTGAATTGGACCAAATTGGATTCGATCCCTGCCTGTTTCGGTGTCGAATGAGATTTATAATGCCAACCAAGTAAAACTTTTTAGAAAGCATGATGTGGGTGCAGTACTGATTTCTACAAAGGGGCAAATTGTGTTGCCGGTAGCGGTGCGTACTGCGCTGGGCTTGAAACCGGGCATGCGGGTTAATGTGAAGGTGAATGGGAAAAATGCGCTTATAGCGCCTGCTCCGGAGAAAAGGACAGTAAGCCTGCAACAGATACAATCTCTGCTGCAATATGAGGGGCCTACGGTTCCAGTTAGCGCCATGCGTGTAACTGACTGCAACGAGGCTACAAAACATAATTGATGCGCGCCATTGATACCAATGTGCTGGTGCGAGCGCTGGTACGCGACAATCCGGCGCAAACTATTTGCGCTGAAGCGTTAATGCAAGAGCATAAAATATCTATTCCGGTCACCGTTATGCTTGAGCTGGAGTGGGTCTTGCGATCACGATACGCATTTAACCCTGACGTGATTGCCCAGGCCATAGCCAGCATTACCGCGCTCGACAATGTGGTGGTGGGCGAGCGTGCTGCGGTACGGGCGGCAGCAGATAAATCAGCGAAGGGCTGGGATTTTGCCGATGCATTGCATCATGCGCTAAGCGCGGGTTGCGATGATTTTGTGACCCTTGACGCAGATTTGGCGAAAAAGTCTTTGCGTTAGAAAGTAAGCGCCAATTATATGGGGCCTAAAATTATCAAGCTTTGATAACCGTCGATACAAACCACGCCCAGCCTCCCGCAATCAACAAATAGCGCAGCCCTTTACCTGTCGCCAGCAGCAGCATGCACAGCCACGCGTTAAACCGCAACCAGCCGGCCGC
>JAYWCO010000201.1:0-7615 GCA_043780475.1 Burkholderiales bacterium
TGGCATTTGCACCTGACGCTGCCAACCACGGCAATAGTGCGCTTACTAAAATCATGCCGCTCAATAGCTTACGAAAATTCATGACAGCCTCCGGTAAATAATATTTTTATGGTTTGCAGTGTGGGGTGGTGGTCTGGGATTGGATTGATCTGAAGCAGATTTCAAAAAGAGTCGACACGATGCAAAGAAAGTTGAGGTGAAGGATTTTTGCGGTGGTAAAGCGGAGCAGCCGCGATGTTTCAGAGGTAATTTTGAGAGGAATAAGGCGCTGAGACGTTGCTGGATGCTGGCGGATCATGAACCGTCGAAAATTTGATTATGTGGGATATTTATCATTTGGTATCAAATTGGTTTTATACTTCACATACAAAAAATTTTACCTGTGTTGGCTGGATTTATCCAATATCGTCATTGTTTTTATCGTCAACAAACGAGATTTCCATGAAAAAGAGTGTAGTGCCTGCGTTTTCGCCTGATGCGGATGATGCTTCGCCATTGTATTTGCAGCTCGCCCGTAATCTGAGTGATGCAGTACGAGAGGGACGTTATCAGGTTCATGAAGCGCTACCGTCTGAGCGTAACTTATCAGAATCGCTGGGCGTTTCGCGGGTGACGGCGCGCAAGGCGATTGATCAACTGGTTGATCAGGGCCTGATCGTACGCAAGCGTGGTTCGGGCAACTATATCGCGCCCCACCTTGAGCTGCCGCTGTCGCGGCTCAGCAGTTTTTCCGAAGAATTAACCCGGCGTGGCTATAAGCCCAGCTCACGCTGGCTGGCTCGCCATATTACTGAAGTGGCCCCGGATGAGCAGCTCAGTTTAGGACTTTCGCTCGGTGCGACGGTGGCGCGGCTGGAGCGTTTGCGCCTGGCCGATGATGTGGTGGTCGCGGCTGAGATGAGTGTGTTACCGTCCACGGTGCTGCCTAATCCGCAGGATGTTGAAAATTCACTTTATGAATTTCTCGCCCGCACCCGCCACACCCCGGCGCGCGCATTGCAGCATATCAAGGCGCTGAACGCCTCGACCAAACTGGCGAAGCAATTGGGCGTACGGGTGGGTCAGGCAGTGCTGTTTATCACCCGCATTGGCTACCTGGAATCAGGCCAGGCAGTGGAGCTTACCCACACCTACTGTCGCAGTGATTACTATGATTTTGTCGCGGAAATGAGGCGCGAGAATTGATTGCCAGCACTAACCCATTGATTGCCAGCGCTAACCCGTTGATTAAAAACACCACCCGACTTGAGGGCAATATTTTGACCCCGCATGGTTTTGTGCGTGGCATCATTGAGTTCGACGCGAGTGATGCAATACGACTTGGCGGCGGCAAGATTGTCGGCATCGTTGGCTCTGCAGTCAGCGCTACAGCCGTGCGCGATTCCACGCTGCCAATTATTTTGCCGGGCTTTATTGATCTACATGTCCACGGCGGTGGCGGGCGCGACATGATGGAAGGCGGCGACGCGGCGCTCAGCATCACCCAAAAGCATGCACAACATGGCACCACCTCGTTACTCGCGACGACGATGACCGCGCCAATGGATGATCTTAAAACCGCGTTTGAAGGGCTGGCACCGTTTTACCGCAACAAGCACGCGCACGCGGCGCGGCTGCTGGGTATCCATCTTGAAGGGCCGTATATCAATGCCGGCAAGCTTGGTGCGCAGCCGGATTTTGCGCGCCCGGTGGCGGTGGCAGAATTGAAACAACTTAATGATATTGCGCCGATTCGGCTCATCACGCTCGCGCCGGAAGTGCCGGGCAATATGGAGTTGATCGAGTCGCTCTGCGCGGCGGGTTATATCGTGCAGCTCGGCCATACCGCTGGCAGCTATGAGGATGGGGTGGCCGCGATGGGCCGAGGCGCGAAGGGATTTACACATCTGTTTAATGCGATGACCGGCATGCACCATCGCAAGCCGGGCATGGCCGGTGCGGCGCTGGCGCACGCCGATTATGCAGAAATTATTCCGGACATGCTTCATGTTCATCCCGGTGCGATCAAGGTTGCGCTGCGGTCCATTCCACGATTATTTTGTGTTACCGATTCCACCTCGGCGACCGGGATGCCGGATGGCGAATATCGGCTGGGCCGCAATACCGTGATGAAATGTTTGGGTGGCGTCAGGCTGGCTGACGGCACGCTGGCGGGTTCCACCCTCACCATGGATCAAGCGCTGCGTAATTTAGTCAACGTGCTGGAGCTGGATTTAATAGAAGCCTCCCAGCGCGTTTCAACTCACGCCGCTGATTATTTAGGGCTCACTGATCGTGGTCGCCTGATTGGCGGCGCGTGGGCTGATCTGGTCGTTCTCAATCGCGACTTGATGCTGAGCGATGTTTATGTCGAAGGCGTGGCTATTGCTCACGCTAGCTAGCAGCTGGCACTGAAGCTGAATTCAGGCTGAATTTATTAAATCCACCACCTCTGTCACCCAAGCAAAAACAGGAAATCCATTGAACAGTTATATGTTGGATGAAGCGCATGAAGCGCCTGCCGTCATCGCCGAGCAACTTTCACAAGACCATCAAGCGTATGCCGATTTTGGCCAGCTCATGCGTACCCAAGCGGCCAACACCGGCGCGCACTCTATTCTGACGGTGGCGCGTGGCAGCTCTGATCATGCGGCGCACTTCATGGCATATTTGATCATGGCGCGCTTGGGTCGCCTGGTCACGTCACTGCCGATGTCGCTGGTCACGTTATATCAATCCAGAATTCAGTGCGCGGGTTTGGTATCTATGGCGTTTTCACAATCCGGCCAGAGCCCGGATTTGATCGCGCCGATGCGCTACTTTACCGAAGGCGGCGCCACCACCGCCGCATTCGTAAACGATTCCACCTCGCCGCTGGCACAGGCTTCGCAGTGGATTTTTCCGTTGCATGCCGGGACTGAAAAAAGTGTGGCCGCCACCAAAAGTTTTATTGCGCAACTGGTGGCCGGTGCGCGCATGATCGCCGCCTGGCAGGACGATGCATCACTGAAAAACGCGCTCACTCAATTGCCCGGCGCCTTGACGCGCGCCTCGCTGGCAGATTGGTCGGCGGGCGCCGAGATGCTGAAAGATGCGGATCGTTTATTTGTGATTGGTCGTGGTACCGGGCTCGCCATTGCGATGGAAGCCGCGCTCAAATTTAAAGAAACCTGCGCGATTCAGGCCGAAGCGTTTTCCGGCGCGGAAGTAAAACACGGCCCGATGGCGCTGATCGGCGAAGGCTACCCATTACTGATTTTTGCGCCACGCGGCCCGGCCCAGACTGGCCTGCTGACGCTGGCTGACGAGATGCGCACACGCGGCGCAAAAGTATTACTCGCCGCACCGGCGGGTACACCCGGCTGCAACTTGCCCATCGTCGAGACCGCATCGGTTGATCTCGACCCCATCGCCATGATCCAGAGTTTTTATCCCATGGTCGAAGCACTCGCGCGCGCGCGGGGATTTAATCCTGACCGACCGCGCTTTTTGATGAAAGTAACTCGAACAAATTAGGGCGTTTTGGTGGTTAAACACCGGCATTGGCGGGGTGTTTGAGGAATTTTTGTCCTACGAGGTCTGCCAATGCTAATGTCGGCTGCTAAAACTTGAAGTCAACACTTGTAAATGTTTAGCCGCGCGGACGCACTAGCGCTAATACTTCCTCCCCCATTGCATCTACTTGCTTTGCAGTCATTGCGGAAAAAATTCCTTGAAAAGCTGATGATGAGGTGTTGAACGTTTGCTCAGTCAGTTTCTTATTCGACTGCAGGTCAAACAGCTCAATTTTTGCATTGATATAAGCGTTCCCAGTCATAATGCCAAAAGCGTAGCGCATCCCGGTGGAAACATAGCGATAGTCGAGAATCGTAACGACTATTTTTGTGCCTGGCGTAGTCAACAAAGCCGCACTTGTTGCCATATTCAATGTGGCCCCAGCGGGCGTCAATTTTTCAGTGACGCCTCTTTGTATTTCGTCGGCAATAATTTGAAAATCTTTGGTTGCCAGTATTTCTTTACTGCCGGTCACGCTCAGCAACACATTCTTTGAGGCGCTGGCTTCTGTTACGGGTTGTATCGGCACTGACGAACTGGTGCCATTAGTCGAAGTTCGGTCAACCGTTACAGCGCAGCCTGTCATTGCAACAATGGTAGAGGTAGCAAGAGCACAAAAGATTTTTTTCATAATTTCTCTTGAATGAGTTATTTAAAAGAGTTTTAAGATTTGCTCTTTTTCTGAAATTCATCAGAAATAATATTTGAAGTTAGAGGCAAATATATGCGATCAAATATTATCAGAGTAATGCGATATTTTAGGCCTTTTTTGTTCTAAAGCTCTAATATCCAAGGGCACTTCCAGCCTAAAATGCTTCAAACGCCCCTATCAGAGCCGACTTTGCTTATTTTATTTGGTTACAGATAAAGTCTGAATCGCTTTGCCTCTTCGTCACTTCACCACTTCTCAATCACGGCGCCGCCGCACCTGCGACTGATTTATCAACCATGAGCGGATCAATTTTGATACCGATGACATCGACGACGGGGCGCTCAATGGCGATTGGCAGCTTCAGGGTTGATAGATCAGACGGCTGGTTAATGATGGAAAATACGCCCGTGACGGGATCTTTGAACACCAGTGAGGTGCTGCCGCCACCGTCGAGGTTGATAGCATTTTCGGCACCGTAATCAAGGAAAATTTTGGCGAGTTCGCTGAGGGTGACGCCGCGACTTTTTTCCTGGCGGCCATCGACGGCAATCATGATCAAGGTCTTGCCGTTTTTGCTGATGCCGACCGCGCTACGGGGATTACGCGCGCTGTCTTTGGCGGGCGGTGTGGGCACGCTGTTGGTGAGCATCATCGCATTGCCGCTGACGGCAAATTGGGTATCGGCGGGTAAATTTTTGACTTGATCGCGGATCGTTACTTTGCCGTTTTGATGCACGATAAGTGTGGCATGCAGACTATCCTGCGCGGGCTTTGAAATCAACTTGCCGTCAGAGAAATGCCAGCCTACCGGGTAAGCGCCATTGCCCACAAAGTAACGGATTTTTCGCCCGGCGAATTCGCGCGCAATCGGTGCGGCGAAATAGCTGGCGTTGAGCGTGATTTGAAAATCCTGTTTGCGTGCGACGCTGCTCGGCGTATCCAATTGGCCAACACAAGGCCCATCACCATCGGGATCGTGATTGTCCGCGAGTGCGACTTTCACATGCACACGCGGATCGCTCAAATCAATTTTTATGGCAACACCGGTCACCGGCCCGGCAAGTACGAAGCGCTCGACAATAAACGGCTGTAGCGGAATTTTTTGCGCGTTCAACGGCACGTGCAGGGTAGATGCATCCTGCGCCGAAGCGGTGAATGCGCTTGCAAAAATAAGCACTATGGCTGATATTTTTTTAAGCATTTTTTTGATGAAAATAATAAGAAAGCGGTGATGTTTGGTGCAGGGCGGAGTGCCCTAATTCTTTAATTCCCTATTTCCTAATGCGCCAGCTTGATTCATCGCACGTATCCAGATTTGTGAACGGCCGAATAATGAGAGCCCGAGGTAGCCGCGCACATCCAGTTTTTGCCCGTTGTCGAGAACGGTGATACGCAGCTGGTAGCGGTCGCCTGAATCAGGATCAAGAATTTCGCCTTTCTCGTAGCGCGCGATGCTAGTCCGCTGCAGATTAGTAATGATGCGCATGCCGAGTACGAGCTGATTCTTGTGCACGCCTTCGCATTTGGTACAACGCGGATTGGGATCTTCGCCCGGACCGGGAATAATTTTTTCAACCATGCCTTCAAAGTGTCCATCCGGCAATTGCACTAACCGCACCAGGCTGGATAATTGTTTAGTGTCATCATCGTATTGTTCCCAGACTCCGGTAAGCTGTTCGTGGGGCCAGGCTGGTTGAGTTTCAGTATGCTCGGTTGCCGCCAGACTAAGCTGGGGGCCAAGCAGTAATTGAAGCGCGATCATAAGATGCAGTGCAAGCAGGCGGCGGTTAAGAGCCCTGATTTTGCGCTGGTCACTCAGTCCGTTTATTAATGGGAAAAACAGTTTAAATATTGGCTTCATATCAATATGGTTTCTGCGGTTAGCGCTGCGGGCGCTCACAAAATATATTTACCTTGGCAATGCATTATCGCGTTGTTACAATTTGCAATACTAAAATGATTTAGACAAAAATCATCAAAGCGACACCATTGTTCGCACAACGACGTTCGTACAACGACGTTCGTACAACGACTTTCAGCTCATGATTCATCATACACAACCCTCAGGAATCACCATGTCGGACCCCCGTAACGAAGTATTGCGCAACCAGCTCAAAGAAATGATTGCCGAGGAATTTAAAATTCCGCTGGATAAACTGACCCCCGATGTCACCATGGAAGCGCTTGGTATCGATTCTCTTTCGCTGATCGATTTCATGTTCGACGTCGAAGACAAGCTGGGTTTGGAGATGCCTGATTCACGCACCCCGTTAGTGACCCTTGGTGATGTATTTGCCGAGATCGATAAAGCCACGGTGAAAGTCAAAAAGTAGTCGCGATGACCAGCTCAAGTTTGCGACAAGTCTGTGTCACGGGTATTGGCATTGTTTCCCCGCTGGGAAATACCTTGGATAGTTTTACGCGAGCCTTGCAGACAGGTCGTTCGGGGATACAGGTATTGAGCCATCAGCCGCCGTCGCGTTCGCTACGGGTGGGCGGTGTGGTGAATATAGACTTCAGCGAACATTTGCTGCCCGCAAAAATTTCAATTCTGGATCGGGTGAGTTTGCTGGCGCTGGTGGCGGCTAACCAGGCGGTACAACACGCCAATGATCATGTCTCATCGCCTGCCGCCTTAAACCAGGCTGGCGTCTATCTGGGTACCGGTATCGGCGGTGTGCAGGCGCTGGAGCTGGCTTATGCAGAGCATTTTTTACGCGATGGCAAGCGCATCAAACCCTTTACCGTTGTGCAGGCCATGAACAACGCCTCGGCTGGTCACATCGCCATGGAATTTAAATGCCACGGGCCGTCACTGACCTACTCAACCGCGTGCTCTTCATCGGCGATGGCGATTGGTGAAGCCTATCGTGCGATCAAACATGGCTATGTCGATTGTGTGCTTGCGGGCGGCACCGAAGCGATGCTCATTCCCGGCACAATTGACGCCTGGGATGCATTGCGCACTCTGGCTATTCCCGATGCGGATGATCCAGCGGCTGCGTGTAAGCCATTTTCCAAAAATCGCACGGGGCTGGTTCTGGCTGAGGGTGCGGCAGTGATCGTACTGGAAGCGCTTGAGGTTGCGGTCAAGCGTGGCGCCACGATTTATGCGCTGATTAGCGGCTACGGCTCGCAAACTGATGCGACCCATCTGACCAAACCCGATGCGGATGGGCAAACCGCCACCATGCAAGCCGCCTTGCGCGAAGCACAGCTTGATCCCAGTGAAATCGACTATGTGAATGCGCACGGCACCGCCACGCTCGCGGGCGATGTGGTGGAGACTATCGCCATCAAACAGGTTTTCGGCAAACATGCGCTATCACGATCGCTGCCGGTATCATCCACCAAGTCTATGCATGGCCATGTGATGGGTGCAACCGGCGCGGTGGAGTTTGTGGCGGCACTGTGCGCGCTGCGCGAAAG
>JAYWCO010000202.1:0-14664 GCA_043780475.1 Burkholderiales bacterium
TCGACCACTCGGCCACCTCTCCGGATTTTTCGCTAGGACGCATTGTACGCTGCCTGACCGCAGGCAGTCAAAATACTCATCATGGCCGAGCTAAAATTAATAGCGCTTATGGCGAATACTGGCTGGCCTTTACTGCAACTCCTTTAGCAAAAACGTGTATTGCAGTGCAGTACGGTAGGCCAGCTGTGCATTATTGGCTGATCCGGCGTGGCCACCTTCGATGTTTTCGTAGTAGTACACCTCGTGGCCCTGCGCCAGCATGCGCGCCATCATTTTGCGGGCGTGGCCGGGATGAACGCGATCATCGCGGGTTGAGGTCACGAATAATACTTTAGGCATTTTCACGCCGGCCTTTACGTTTTGGTATGGCGAATATTGGGATATAAATTCCCATTCTTCGGGATGATCCGGATTGCCATATTCCGCAACCCATGAAGCACCAGCGAGCAGTTTATGGTAGCGCTTCATATCCAGCAGCGGAACGGAGCACACCACGGCCTGAAACAGATCCGGACGCTGAACCATGACCGCGCCCACCAGCAAGCCACCGTTTGAGCCGCCCGATATAGCCAGATGGCGGGGTGAGGAAATTTTCTTTACGACTAAATCTTCAGCGACCGCGATGAAGTCGTCATACACTTTTTGACGATTCGCTTTCAGACCGGCTTGATGCCAGCGCGGACCGAATTCGCCACCGCCGCGAATATTGGCAACCACATACACCCCGCCCTGCGTTAGCCAGCCGTTGCCCATCGCGCCGGAGTAGCCGGGCAGTTGTGAAATCTCGAAGCCGCCATAACCGTAAAGCAGAGTGGGATTGGTGCCATCCAGCTTCGCGTCCTTGCGCATGATGACGAAATACGGAATTTTTTCGCCGTCTTTTGAGATAGCCTGGAACTGCTCAACTTTAAAAGGCGCTGAATCAAAAAACGCGGGTAGCGATTTTAATTTTTCGCGACTATCTGTACCCGCCTTCGCCCAAAACAGGGTTGAGGGCGTGAGGTAATCCGTCAGGGTCAGCCAGTATTCATCAGACTCATCCGCATCAATCGCGCTCGCGCTAACCGTGCCCAGCCCGGGCATGTTGATGTTGCGGCGCGCCCACGCGCCACCATCGCGCTTCAATTCAACCAGCTGATTTTTGACATTATCAAGCTCATTCAAAATCAAATAATTTTTGGTCAGCGTCCAGCCGGCGAGTGACTTGCGATCAGTGGGTGTAAAGAGAGTTTCAAAATCGCGTTCGCCTTTCATGAATTTTTCAAAATTCATCGCGATCAGCGCACCTTGTGGATAGGTCTTGCCACCGACGGTCCATGCGGACTTCAGGCGTACAAACAACAAATCCCAAGCATAGGCCGGGGTGGCATCTTCCTGCACCTCAAGCTTGGTGAGTTTGCTAACCTCGCGCAGAAAGGTTTCCGAGGTATAGAAGGTCACACCACGGCGCACAAATTGCCGCGTGGCATAGCCTTTTTGTTCGGTCACATAGGCGCTAACGCTGATGTCGGACGGCTGCCCTTCGAACACGGTTTTAGCACTTTCAATCGGCGTGCCGCGTTTCCACTCTTTGACGATTCTGGCGTAACCGGATTGGGTCATGGAGCCGGGGCCGAAATTGGTTTGTACAAACAGGGTGTCGCGATCAATCCAAGCGGCACTGCCCTTTGCTTCCTTGATTTCAAAACCGCCTTTGACGAATGATTTCGACTGCATATCAAACTCACGCGTGACTTGTGCATCCGCGCCGCCGCGCGAGAGGTTTAGCATGCAGCGATCATATTCGGGATATAAGCAAGTGGAGCCTTTCCACACCCAATTTTCTTTTTCATCTTTCGCGAGCTGATCAAGGTCGAGTATGGTTTCCCATGTGGGCTGCGGATTTTTATATTCTGCCATCGTGGTACGGCGCCAGATCCCGCGAATATTATTTTGGTCTTGCCAGAAGTTATATAAAAATTCGCCGCGCTTGGCGACGCCGGGAATACGCTCGCGGGAATTGACGACTTCCAGAACCTTGTCGCGAATCGGTGCGAATGTCGCTTGGGCTTCAAGCAGCTTTTGGGTTTTAGCGTTTTGTTCTTTGACCCATGTGATCGCTTTATCGCCCATCACGTCTTCGAGCCAGAGGTACGGATCTTGCTGGGGCACCTGGGCAAAAATGGCAGTGGTGGAGGTTATTAACGACATAAGGACTATTCCTGTTCCTGACAAAATACGGCGAAGCATAATGAGTTCCCCAGAGCGATGGTCGGTCACATTTTAAAACGCTATGTCAGCAAGCGCTGTTTGCAAAAGTCGAGCCTGAGCTACGTACTTACCTTGCCATAGCGACGGCTAAGTGGGCACTTTATCCAGCTCAAATGCGTTGTGCAAGGCGCGCACCGCGAGCTCCATATATTTTTCATCCACCACCACCGAGGTCTTGATTTCAGAAGTTGAAATCATCTGGATATTGACGTTTTCACGCGCCAGTGTTTCAAACATTTTGGCGGCGATGCCGACGTGCGAACGCATGCCGATACCCACCAGCGAAACCTTGGCGATTTTATTGTCGCCATTAACGCCTTTGGCGTTAATGGCGGGCTTTACCTCGTCAGTCAAAATGGCGAGCGCTTTGTTATAATCGTTGCGGTGGACGGTGAATGAAAAATCGGTAATGCCGTCAAACGAGGTGTTTTGAATAATCACATCAATATCGATATTGGCCGCTGCAATCGGGCCCAAAATCGAGAATGCGATACCGGGACGATCCGGCACACCGGTGACGGTAAGTTTGGCTTCATCGCGATTAAATGCGATCCCGGAGATGATGGCTTGTTCCATATTTTCGTCTTCCTCATACGTAATCAACGTGCCGCGATCATTTGAATCAAAGGCGGTAAATGACGACAGCACCCGCAGCTTCACTTTATATTTGCCGGCGAATTCAACCGAGCGAATTTGCAGCACTTTCGAGCCCATGCTGGCGAGCTCAAACATTTCTTCAAACGTAATCGTGTCGAGTTTGCGCGCTTCCGGCACCAGGCGGGGATCCGTCGTGTACACCCCATCAACATCGGTAAAAATCTGGCATTCATCAGCCTTCAGTGCGGACGCCATCGCCACCCCGGTAGTGTCCGAGCCGCCGCGCCCCAGTGTGGTAATACTGCCGTGTTCATCGATGCCCTGAAAGCCCGCCACGACGACCACATATCCATCGGCCAGATCTTTGCGAATATTGGCATCCTCAATCGACAGGATGCGGGCTTTGGTATGCGCACTGTCAGTCAAAATTTTGACTTGCCAACCGGTATAGCTTTTCGCTTTCAGGCCAATATTTTGTAGCGCGATCGCCAGCAAACCAACCGATACCTGCTCGCCCGTAGACGCAATCACATCCAGCTCACGCGCATCAGGGTCATCGTTTAATTGCCTGGCCAGCCCCAGCAGGCGATTGGTTTCGCCGGACATGGCAGACGGCACCACCACCAATTGATGGCCTTGCGAATGATAGTGGGCAATGCGCTTCGCGACTTCGCGAATGCGTTCCGGCGAGCCCATCGAGGTACCACCGTATTTTTGAACAATGAGGGACATGGTAGGGACTTATGAAAAGGCAATGGTGCACTGCAAAAGCTGCAATTCTAGCGCCTTAAGCTGTAAAACACGAATACTGAACATGAATGCTGGTTTAGCGCTGTACGGCAGCAACGCTTCACAGTACCTGCATGCAGGCTGCTATACTTTGCCGCTTATGAAAACGACCAGCCAAAACACTATTTCTGTCACCCGCCGTCTCGAATTTGACGCGGGCCATCGTCTGCCCAATCACAAAAGCCAGTGCCGCAATATTCACGGACATCGTTACGCGCTCGAAATCACACTGACCGCCAACATCATTCATGACGAAGGGGCGACCGATGACGGCATGGTGATGGACTTTGGCGACATCAAATCCATTGCCAAAGAAAAACTGGTTGATGTGTGGGATCACTCGTTTTTGGTATGGCGTGGCGATAAAGTCATGGTCGATTTTCTGGCGGCTGTTTCAGGCCACAAAACCGTGGTGTTGGATGAAGTCCCCACGGCGGAAAATCTTGTCAAAGCTGCATTTGAAATTCTCGAGCACGCTTACCGCGATCGCTTCGGTCATGAGCTGACGCTTACGCAAGTTCGACTTTATGAGACGCCGAATTGCTGGGCGGACGCGGTTAAAAGCTGACCGCTTTTCGGTGGCGCGTTGCTGGCTAGATATCGTTGTAAAATTTGTTTTGTGTTTTGTGTTTTATATTTTTTGGTTTTGCTGTTGTCCATTATTTTATCGAACCAATCACCTTTAACTCAATCTGGAGAATCACATGCGTAAAGCTGCTTTTTTAATTTCTGCCATCATCTCAGCCGTCGTTTCTGCCACTCTCGCTGGTGGTGCATCTGCACAAGCCAAGCCAGCCGATTCTATTGAATACCGTCAAGGCGCGTACGAAGTCATGGGCTGGAATTTTGGCAAAATGAAGGCCATGGTGCAGGGCACTGTGCCCTATGATAAAGAAGCCTTTATCAAGCGCGCCGATATCGTTGCACTGGTGGCCACGCTGCCGTTGGAAGGCTTCGGCCCGGGTACCGATAAAGGTGCGCCTACCAAAGCCAAGCCTGAAATTTGGACCAAGATGGATGACTTCAAAGCCAAGATGACCAAGATGAACGATGAAGCCACCAAGCTCGCAGCGGTTGCAAAAACAGGCAGCCTGAATGAAATCAAAAAACAGTTCGGCGCAACCGGCGCTTCATGTAAAGCTTGCCATGACGACTATAAAGCGAAGTAAACACGAATATCTCAGGCCCTATCTACTTCATTGGCGCGTTAATAATCCCATGCCAAGCAATATAGGGTTGCTAGCTTAAAAATCCCAAGTTGCTGGTGGAAAAATTGCCAATATTGGGTAGTACCAGTTGCATGTCAGTATTGCTCACGCCAAACCAGGTCGCCAGCGTGGCCGCGTATTGATCGACCGAGGTGCTCGGCAACAAGCGACCCGAGCCAACTTCATCGTTGTTGTTGTAGCCCATGATCGGGAAGGTGCCGTAGTACTGTCCACCTTTGACCGCGCCACCCATGATGAAGTGGTGCGAGCCCCAGCCATGATCAGAGCCGTCGCCATTGCTGGTCAGCGTGCGGCCGAAATCAGACGCGGTGAAGGTGGTGACGTTGTTGCTGATATTGAGCGATTGCAGATTGGCATAAAAATACGCCAGCGCGGCGCCAAGCTGGGTATGCAAATCCGGCTGCGTGATGAGTTGAATATCGTGGGTATCAAAGCCGCCAAGCGAGACAAAGAATACTTGGCGCTTTTGACCAAGCGTGGTGCGAGCCGCAATCATGCGCGACACCACGCGCAACTGCTGCGCCAGCGTGTTGTTGGCAAGGTCTGGCGTAAGCAGATAGTCTGGCGCGGATGCGAGCGCGCTGGAAAGAATTTGGTCAGCACTGATCGAGCGCGTCGTCGTCGCGGCCAAGTCCTGACTGAACAAACTTGAACCACCGTCGGTAATGATGGATCGAAGTGTGTTTGCCGCCGTCGCCGATCCGTACAGATTTCCTGATAATCCGGCGATGGCGACCGACCCGCTGACACCAAGCTGATAGGCGACCGTGGTCGCACCGGCCAGAAAAACCGCGGCACCGGTGATCGAGTTGCAGGTAAAGATGGCGTTGGCGTTTTGCGCGGCAAACAAGTCGCCCATGCGTCCACCCCAGCCGTAACGCGCCCCTTCTGCCGAGTTCGATTGCCACACCGACTGCTGATCGTTATGCGAAAACAGCTTCGGTGGCAGCGGCACGGTGGCATTGGTGAACTGGATTTTGGTTGTCGGCACGATCAGCGGGCCAACATTGGCCAAAACGGCGAGTTTGCCTTGATCCCAGATCGGTTTAAGCGCGGTCAACTCTTTGGGGAGCGCGAACTGACGACCGGCGTTGTTGCCGGTCAGCGCCGCGGTGGGTGTCAGCGGAACCAAATCGGCGAACGGCCGCGAGATTGACGCGCGCGCAGTGGTGTACGCATTGAAATTGGCAGTGTCATACGGAATCACCGTGTTGTTGTGATCGTTGGCCCCGAACAAAAATACGCAGACCAGGGCACGATAGTCGGTCGCCGTCTGTGCGGCCGCCGCGCCGATCCCGGCCAAGTTCAAAGCGAACGGTGCCGCTGTTCCGGCCACCGAGAGCTTGGCGGCAACGCGCAGAAATTCGCGGCGTGAGTAGTCGACCGTTTTAACGTAGGCTGACGCGGCTGGTGGGGCGGTGGTGGTTTTCATATCCAGCTCTCAGTTCTGCAAAATATATTCAGGAGACGCCATCGTCAGGTACACCGCCAAGTTAACGCGATTGCGACGATCGGCGTCCGGATTGCTAGTGCCGATGGCCACACTCGCGATGGCGCTGCGAACTCGGCTGCGCGTGGTCTGCGATAAATTGCCCGCAACCAACAACAAGCTGACACGATCAATCAATGCGTCCGGGTCGCTTGCCAAGGCGATTTCAGCCGCAAAGTTGGGCTGCACGTCACGCACCCCGGCAGTGCTCGACCCGATGCCATTTGAGACAGCCGTGCGCATGTAGTTGAGGTAGCCCGCGACGGTAGTCTCGTTGGTAATCTGCATTTCTGGTGAGACCAATCCGGTATTGCCCACCAAACTATTGGGGGGAATGTAGCCCGGACGGTAGAAATTGAACACGGACGGCGCACGCATTGGTGACTGCGCCAGTTGGGTTGAGGGATCAGACAAATCGCCAACAAGAAAGCGGCCGTCAACCGAACTGGCGTTAAAGCTGCGCAAAAAATTGACTAGCCGGACCACTGGCTCGCGCAATTTACCAGTCTCAATGGTGGTCTGGGTCAGGTTACGCGCCTCCGGATCGAGCAGGATGGCACGTATCACCGCCTTCATGTCGCCACGCACACCCGCGCCGTTGTCGTTGAACACCTGCGCTACGCGCGACACAAAGGCCCCGCTTGGATTACTGCTCACCAGGCGCTGAATCAGTTGCTCGCTGATGAATGGGCCAACATTGGGATAATTGAACAGGGTATCGAGCGCAATTTTGATGTCACCATTGGTGTCGGCCACCGTTTGCGCGGGGATGGTGACCCCAAGAAATTGTTTGACCGAGATCGAATGGTATTGGTTATAGGCCTGCATCGGTTTGATCTCGCGATCCGGATCGGCACCGTTGTTGCTGCCAAAAAAACGACTGCTGGACGTATCCGGCCCCGCCCAAGACAACCCGGTAAACACCTTCGCCAAGCCGGTGATGTCGGCATTTGAATAGGTCTGGATCGGCTGACCGTTGTTGTCAAGGCGGCTGGAACCATCTGCGTTGAGTTGATACAAGCCGATGGAAAACAACTGCTGTGCTTCGCGCGCATAATTTTCGTCCGGCACTGAACCAGTCACCGGATTCTCCTTTTGGTTTTTCATCGACGACAAATAAATGCCCATCATCGGTGAGTAGGTCACGCCTTGCAGCAAATCGCGGTAATTGCCAAACGCATTGGCACCGAGCATGTCGAGATACGCCGCCGGGCCACGCGGATTGCTGAATGACACCGGGCCGCTATTAAGTGAAATCACAAATATTTGTGAAAGGGCGAACGCAACGCGCTGGCGCAACTGGTCGTCGGCGGTGGTGAAATTTTTCCACAGGCTCCATTGAAATGCGGTCTGCCCGGTCTGCTGCGCAACAGGCAGGCTGAAGATATACGCCGATACGTTAGGTAAATGCAGCGTCTGTGGTTTGGCGAATTGTGCGTCCAGCCAGGCGCTGGCACCAATCGCGGCAACGTTGTCGATTTCCGCTGCGGTGGCGCCGAAGCTAGCTTGCGCCAGAAAGCGTGATGCCGCAGCCGAATTTTTGGTGGCCACTGAGGTCACGCCATTGGTCACCCCCTGAAACACGGCGAAGTTGGCCGCACCGGGTGCCGCAGGTGTTACCGGTGCCGTGCCGGCATTGGTGACCACCGTCGGTGCCGCGTTGTTCGGGTTGAGCAGCCACAGGGTAAGCGTGCCATCGGGGCGCAGCCACACAATGTCGAATACCCCGCCGCCATTGAAATCACCAGTGGCGTACAAGGTCCACGATGGATCACTTGCAGGCAGGCTGACGAGGCTGTTAGGAATTACCGCACTGGTCGCTGTGCAGGAGGCATTGGGATCGTTCGGATCGCTAGTGTAGGCGGGCAGGTTGATGCCGGTTGCGTTCAGCGACAGCAGTGATACCTGACCGTTGGCGGGGTTGCGCATCAAGATGTCGCCGCGACCACGACCGGTAAAATCGGCAAACGCCAGCGCGACAAAGCCGGTAGGCACATTCCCCGCCGCGAAGTTGGCGCAGGTGCGCGCGGCGGTGGCCATCAGCACACGCACTTGCCCGTCGGGGCTCACATAAACCATGTCGGCCGCGCCGTCGCCATTGATATCCGCCGCGCCAAGTAGCTTCCAGGTCAGCGGCGCGCCGCCGCGTTTGCGCACCGTCGGCATGCCCGCGGAATTGGTGAACCAGATGTAGGAGACCCCAGTGTCCGGCGAATTGGGTACCACATAGCGCCACACCAGATCGCCTGCGCCGTCGCCGTCGAGATCACCGACAGCTTGCACATCCCATACCTGTTTGACCTGGCGGAACAATCGCTCACTGCCCGATTGAAAGTCGTACCAGCCGCGCACATCGCCTAAGTCGCCCTGGGTAATATTTTGAAAGGCAAGGTCGGACTTGCCGTTGCCGTCAAAATCGACTGCGCCGACCAAGCGAAAACTGCTGCCCGGGTCGTTCTGTGCACTGAACTGAAACTGGTTGTTGACCAAACGTCCGGCCAGCAATTGTGGCGCGCCGCTGCTGCCAGCGCCGCGCACCAGCAATACACTCTTGTTGTTGCCGTCGATATCGATACCGCCGCGTTTCGAAAGCGGCAGTGCCGTCTGCGCGTGAGCCAGACTGGCGGCAAGCGCCAATATGGTTGCGGTGATGCCTGCCTTCAGCAGGGCGAATAAAACGCGACCGATGTGGGCTGAGTGCAGCAAAAAGTGGCTTGCGATGTTGAACATGATGGCTCTTTAGAGTGATGTTGCCGATGACGCGAAGGCTGCGGATAAGAGTATCAACGTAGCTATCGGCAATATAGCGACCGGAAATGTAATCAAATGTCACCACATGTATCCACCACCGCCAGTCGTCAGAGCGTGCGGGGGGAGGCAGCGTATACGTTTTGAAACAATTAGCTCGAATATCGCGTTCGCGTGCGCAAGCGGACGTACTCAGGCGGAGTCTTTCCGTTTGCGCAAAATGCCCTGCTTGAGCAGAAACGCAGCCTAGCGTTTCAACACTTTATTTAAACGGCTTCCTCTCAGAGCGATTTTTTTATGGAAGAGCCAATCACTTGCTTTCCACCTACCATGAAAGCTATCTTCGCAACTCAGCCAAATGCTCTCGTTGCTACTACATAGGTTAGCGCGCCAACGATTGCAGCAATGACCCACGAAAGCCAATAAGGACGGGGATTTTCAGCCATTTGTGCCTCAAGAAGCTCTCCAGTGCTAGCGTCTGACATTTTATCACCCGTCAACATAGCTTTAACGAGCGGCTCTTTTTTATAGAAGCTGTAAAAAATAATGGCCGCCAGATGCAGCCCAATCAGGATCAAAATCAGATCTGAATTGAGCTTATGCAGGCTGGTCAGTTGATCACTTAATGCTTTCGAGACCATGCTGGCATACGGCCCTTCCAGCATGATGTCGTCATTTGAAAAAAGCCCGGTAACCGCCTGAAATCCCAGTGCACCCAGCAGCGCCAATACACTCAACGCACCCATCGGGTTATGGCCCACAAAATGTTTGCCGTCTGGTTTCAGCAGCCCTTTTGCATAGACAAACACGGATGAAGGGGCGCGCACAAAATTGATAAACCGTGCGTGATAGCTGCCGATAAAGCCCCACACCACACGAAACACGACCAAACCCAATACCAAAAAACCGATCTTCTTGTGCCATTCCATCCAGTTGCCGCCGAGATTGGCAGTGATAAAAAGACCCGAAATTGAAACCACCAGCAGCCAATGAAACAAGCGAACCGGCAAATCCCAAACACGTATAGCCTGCATGGAAGATCCCGCTTATTTGGCTAGCTCGAGGCGAATCAATTCGCCATCGGTAGCATCGGTGAGCAAATATAAATAACCATCTGGGCCCTCACGAACATCACGGATACGACCGAGTTTATTGACAAATAAACGCTCCTCGCTCACTACTTTTTCACCGTCAAGGGTGAGCCTGACCAATGATTGTTTGGCGAGCGCGCCGACGAACAAATTACCTTTCCATTTCGAAAAATAATTGCTCGAATAAAACGCCATGCCCGACGGCGCGATGGACGGCGCCCAGGTATAAATTGGCTGCACCATGCCCGCCTTTTCAGTGCCTTCACCAATCTTGGTGCCCGTCCCGTAATTCACCCCGTAGGTAATCACGGGCCAGCCGTAGTTAGTGCCCGACGCCAGGATATTGATCTCGTCACCGCCCTGCGGGCCGTGCTCATGCGTCCAAATTTTTCCGCTGACTGGATGGATCGCAGCACCCTGCATATTGCGATGGCCATAGGTCCAAATTTCCGGTTTGGCGTTCGCCATTTTAATAAACGGATTATCCGGTGGCACTTTGCCATCATCGGTCAGACGATTACTTTTGCCGGCGTGATCATTGAGCTTTTGCGCGCGCTCCTCAGCGCCCTTGTTAGGGTCATCGCCGCGATCACCAAAGGTCACAATCATGAAGCCCGCACGGTCAAATACTATGCGTGAACCAAAGTGTTGTCCCGCGCCTGTCTTGGGCTCCAGTTTGAACAGGATTTGTACATCCGTCATGGCTGGCGCTTCACGCGTGCCGCCGAGCTTGCCGCGCGCAACCTCGGTACCGTAAGCGCCGGGCATGCCCGCATTATAGGTCCAGTAAATCCAGCCCGTCTTCGCGTATTGCGGATGCAGCACCACATCGAGCATGCCACCCTGGCCGTGTTCAGCCGCGACAGGGAGTCCGCTAATTGGTGCACGCACCAACTTGCCACCCTCAATGATGCGCATCCGCCCTGCACGCTCTGTCACCAGCATGCGGCCATCGGGCAAAAATGCGAGCCCCCACGGGTTCGACAGCCCTGCTACCATAGTAACCGCATTAACTTTATATAGCTCAGTGTCGAATATTTTTTGCGCAAATCCGGCAGATGGAACCATCATCCATGAAATCAACGCAGACAATAATAACGATTGACGGATGCTCATGAGTTTCCTTGATGCGCATAAGGCGCGCTTGAGCCAGCGCATGCAGAATCTGGCGGAAGGTGTGAGATTCGAACTCACGGAAGACTCGCGCCCTCGCCGGTTTTCAAGACCGGTGCCTTAAACCGCTCGGCCAACCTTCCAGAATTGACATTTTATCATCCGAACGGGCAATAGGCACAAACGATTACGCCGAAATCACAATAAGTTATGGCCATCGCAAACAAGCAACACGATATCGGGTTAAGAGTAAAGCGGCGGAAGTAGTGGAAGTCGTGAGGTGGCGAAGAGAAAGGGCTTAGGAACTCTTGCCAAGGCGTATGCTCAAAGCTGTACAATAAATATTATTTGTTCATCACAAAGGAAAACATGATGCAGCCCGATCTTCAGCTAGCCCCGGCAGCAGAAACAAGCGGTACCGCCGCCGCGCAAAACCGTGTATTGCGCAACACCTACGCGCTGTTGGGCGTGTCGATGATCCCGACCGTTATTGGCGCCATTATTGGTACCAACCTCAGTTTCGCGTTTATGCGGGCGAGCCCAATTGTCAGCGTGCTGGTGCTATTGGCGATTGTGTACGGCTTGATGTTTGCCATTGAAAAAAACAAGGATTCCAGCTTGGGTGTTTACCTGTTGCTGACCTTTACATTTTTCATGGGCATTATTTTGGGCCCGCTGTTGCAGGTGGCCCTTGCGTTTAGCAACGGTGCGCAACTCATCACCGTTGCGGCAGGTGGCACCGGCGTCACGTTTATCGCCATGGCGGCATTTTCTGCTACCACCAAGCGTGATCTTTCCGGCATGGGACGCTTCCTGTTCGTGGGCGCAATCGTGTTGATGATCGGCGTGGTGGCGAATATATTCTTTCAGATGCCGGCGATGCAGCTAGCCTTGAGTGCAGCTTTTATTTTGTTTTCGTCGCTCGTTATTGCCTACACGATTAACAGTGTGGTGCATGGTGGCGAGACTAACTACATCAGCGCAACCCTGAGCATCTATGTCAGCATTTACAATATTTTCACCAGCCTGCTGCGCCTGTTGATGGCGATTACGGGCAATCGCAATTAAATAATACCCGCCAGCTAATTCTGTGCTGACTAAAACGGCCTCAATATCTGAGGCCGTTTTAGTTTATGGTGTAGATCTGTTTCTGCTTTCAATCGTCGCGCTCAAACAACGCAATCGACTCCACATGCGCAGTGTGCGGAAACATGTTCACCACGCCAGCCGCCTTTAACTTAAAGCCTTGTGCATGCACCAACTCCCCTGCATCACGCGCGAGCGTGCCGGGGCTGCATGAAACATAGACGATGCGCTTTAATTTTGGTCGTTGTTCCCGCCCCAGTAATTTGCAAACTTCCAACGCCCCATCGCGAGGTGGATCAATCAACATTTTGCTCACGGCCGGTATGCGTCGCATTGCGGCTTCCTGATCAGTATATAAATCAGCCGGGAAAAAAGTACAGCGTTCAATCAGTGACGAATCGCCCCGGCTATTGCTGTTGTTACTATTCCGCCTTGCATTTTGTTCCGCGCGTTCAGTCAGCGATGCGCTCCCTTCCACCCCGATAACATGCGCACCTAATCGGGCGATTGGCAAGCTGAAATTGCCCAATCCGCAAAATAAATCCGCAATTTTTTCTCCTGGCTGCGGATCGAGCAAGCGCATCGCTCGCGCCACCATCAAGCGGTTCACGGCGTGGTTAACCTGGGTAAATTCAGTTGGGCGAAACAGCATATCCAGATCGTATTCGGGCAGTGTGTAGGTGAGATCAGGCGCGTCCAGCGGATAGAACGGCACCGCTGTTTCTGGTCCTTTCACCTGCACCCACCATTGAATACGATGCTCATCTGCAAACACCTTGAGCTTGGCCTCATCAGCCGGTGTTAATGCATCCAGCAAACGCAGCACCAGCGCGGTAATACGCTCGCCGACCGCGACTTCAATCTGCGGCATGCGATCCCGAATATCGAGGCTGGTCATCAGCACTCGCAGCGGCTCAATCATTTGCCCCACACCACCCGCCAATACTTCGCAGGATTTCATATCCGCTACAAAGCTTGATTTACGCTCACGAAAGCCAACCAGCACACCACCTTTTTTGGCGACATAATTAACCGATAGCCGCCCGCGGTGGCGATACCGCCACTGCGCCGCATAAATCGGCGGCAAAATCCGTTCGCATTCGACCTTGCCAATACGCGCTAGATTATCTTCCAGCACCCGCTGCTTGGCCGCTACTTGCAAGGCGTAGTCCGCATGTTGCAATAAGCAGCCACCACAAAGTTCGTAGTAAACACATTTCGCGGTCACCCGCTCGGGTGCCTCGCGCAGAATCGAGATCAGCTTGGCGGTCTCAAAATTTTTCTTCTTGCGCGACGCCTGATAGGTCACCCGTTCACGCGGCAATGCGCCTTCAATAAACACCGCCTTGCCATCCACATGCGCCACACCACGGCCCTCATGGTCAAGCGATTCAATCAGCGCTATGGGCGCAATCGGTGGCTCGGCTGGCGGGGTTAGTGAAGTAGTTGATGCTGTCGTCATGGCGCGCAATATGAGTCATGTGAAAAAATCGGTCGCCTTCAATCAGATCGCTGGCAACACCTAAACAGAAAACTACAAGAGCGCGAATTATACGCTGCACCTATCAGACGGTTTGTTTGCGGCGGACAGAATGGGGATAAAAATAAATGGGGGCACGATAATCGCGCCCCCATTTTGACCATGCGGCATCATGGGCCAGTATGAGGCCAGCACGGGCCAGCGCGAGGCCGACCCGTAACCAGCGTACCCTTTTAAGGCTGAAACACGGTATACCCCAATGGCGCCGCGCCCGCATTATCAATCACAGTCTGCACCACCCCATTGGTGCCCATGAGCCAAACGGTTAGCGTCCCGTTCGGGCGCAGCCACACTATGTCGAATATGCCGTCACCATTAAAATCACCCGATGCATAAAACTGCCATGAAGGATCAGCAAAAGGCAGACCGATGGTGGTGCTGGCGACAACCAGAGAACTGGCGGTGCAAGTGACCTCTCGATTATTCGGGTCGCCCGTGAAAGGCGGCAGCGGCATACCGACGGCATTGAGCGACAGCAAACTGGTCACGCCTGCCTGATTGCGAATCAGGATATCGCCGCGACGACCCCCGGTGAAATCCGCCAGTTTGAGCGCGGTATATCCTGCCGGCAGGGTGCCGGCTGAAAAATTCGCACAGGTACGAGCAGCCGTGGCCATGAGCGCGCGAATTGGCCCATCAGGACTGATATAAATCATATCAGCAGCACCATCACCATTCAGATCAGCTGCGCCGAGCAGCTTCCAGTCCAGCGGTGCGCCGCCCCGTTTTCTG